>CAZSLV010000019.1:0-24600 GCA_964607545.1 uncultured Gudongella sp.
ATTTTCTATTTTCTTCAGCCTCCATCATATACTTATTTAACACTTAATCATTTCTATTATTTTATCAATGTCTTCCTGACCAACCTCTTCATCCCTACCAATTATGATAGCTTCTATTCCTAGTTCCTCGCAGGCCTTTAACTTTTCTATGGTCCCACCAGGAGGCCCACTGTCTTTTAAAACACAATACTTAGCATTAAAGTGCTTAAGCATTTCCATATTCATCTCTTTTGAAAAGGGCCCTACCATAGCAAGTAGATCTCTCATATGTATATTTTCTTTTTCAGCTATAAGCAAACTTTCAGTCACGGGTAAAATCCTATAAATAAATCTATTACCAGCCTTAATTTTTTCAAAGTCAGGGATGTTTTTAGACCCAGTTGTAAAGAACACATTCCCCTCTAAGGTCTTTAAATATTCATATGTTTCTTCATAAGAATTTAAGTATGTCCCATAGCCATAGGATGGAGTTTTTTTTCTTACATACCTTATATATTTAAGACCCAACTTTTCACAAACTTCTTTGGCGTTTTCAGAAACTACTTTTGCATAGGGGTGGGATAAATCAACCAGGATATCTACCTTGTTAATAAGGGCAAATTCTTCCATCTGTCTCTTTGTAAGCCTTCCTACAAAGAGATTTTTTGAATTAAAGAAATCTCTTCCCCCTTCTGTTGCAATTGTAACAAGGTAGTTGCAAGATTCACCCAATTTATCTATTAACTTTCTAGCCTCTGAGGTACCACCTATTATCCATATCATTTTATCATATAGCCCCTTGGAGTTACCATTTTATCATTCTTTATATAAGTATTGGAGTTGCCTATTATAAGGACAGACAACATATCAACTTTTTCATAATCTATAGAATCTAAACTACATATAAGAACTTTAGTATTAGGCCTTCCTGAATCTTTAACTATCCCCACAGGACTTTTAGGAGACCTATATTTTAAAATAATTTCAATAGCCTTTCTAAGGTGGTCTTTACGCCCTTTAGACCTTGGATTGTAAATTGCGATAACAAAGTCACCACTTGCAGCCATTTTAACCCTATCTAATATGACATCCAAAGGAGTCATCAAATCACTTAGGCTAATTGAGGCATAGTCGTGCATTATAGGAGACCCTAATTCCGATGCAGCTGAAAAGGCTGCAGTGACTCCAGGCACAATTTCTACTTCAATCCCACCCGCAAGTTCAAGTATGGGACCTGCCATACCATAAAGGCCAGCATCACCTGTGCTTATTATAGCTGTGTTATACCCTTGTTTAACCTTCTCTATAGCAAATTTACACCTCTTTATTTCTCCAGTCATTCCAGTAGAAAAGATTTCCTTACCCCCTACTAGGTCTTCTATATATCCTATATAGGGCCCATAGCCAACAATTACTTGGCTCTTATTTATCCTATCTAGGGCCTTAAGGGTCATATTTTCCCGCCCACCTGGTCCAATTCCAATTACATATAGTTTAGCCATTTTCTCTCCCTTTATCCTTTTATTATAATATTGCTAGTGAAACTGTAACACCCTTATACCTGTACTTACTTAAAATTATTTTGCCACCTAAAAGATAAGCACAAGGTTCAGAAACAGAAGTTACTCCAAGGGTATCTTCTACAAATTGGGACTTTTGGAATTTATCCTGAACTAGTCTAATCTCTTCTCTTGTAAAGATCTTTAAGGGACTTTTAAAATACTCTGCCCCTTTAATAATTCCTTTTTCTTCTGCCTTTACATCCACTGTCCCTATAGACCTAATACTGTTTTTAGATAGGCCTTTTTCTTTTAGGGCATTTTCTATAGCTTCTATGACTAGGCTTGTTTTTATATCTTTTCTTGCCCCAATCCCAATATTTATAACCTTTGGCCTAAGGATTGTATATAAAAGATCAGGCTTTTTAATATCTAGCTTAGAGGATACGATTATAAGTCCCTCTAGGTCTTTTGGAATACTATTAAGGTCACTTATAAAAATCACCTTATCATATTTTATCCCTTGCCCACCTTCTGTATATAAGCCAATGCTTTTACCATTTACCATATGGGCAGTTATTTTTGTTAGGGAACCTATATCTTCAATAAAATAATTGTTGTCTTTTGCAAATAAATCTACAGAATCAATTCCCCTAGAATCAGAAGCTGTACTTATTACAGGAATAGCCCCTATTTTATTAGCTACATAACTTGTTAATTCATTAGCCCCTCCAATATGGCCAGAAAGAAGTGATATCACAAATTTACCCATATCATCAATTACTAGAACTCCTGGGTCAGTCTTCTTATCCTTAATGTAGGGATGGATCATCCTTACTGCAATTCCACTTGCACTTATAAAAATAAAGCCTTCATATTCAAGCCACTTATCCCTTAAAAAACCCTTAACTCCACCTTTTAAGTTTTCATTGGCAAAATGATAAAAGCTAAATTCTTCATTATTTAAGCTTTCTAACTTTTCTCCCAAATTTGAACCTAATAAGGTAAAAGATAAACAAGCTACTTTCATTTTATCCCATCCCTAAACTTATGAGTAAATTCTGGATCGTAAAGTTTTGACCTGTCATAGTCACTGTCTAAAAAATCGCCTACTAGTATTTGAGCCATTTTGTTTATATTTTTTTCTTTTACCTTTTTTGAAATATTTCTTAAGTTACCAAAGATTACATCTTGGTCTTCCCAGCTAGCCCTATAAACTACAGCAACTGGTGTATCATAAGACCCATACCCCCTGGCAAGTTTTTCTACGACCCTATCTATTTCTTGGACAGATAAAAATATGGCCATAGAGGCCTTATGCCTAGCTAAGTCTTCTAAGTCTTCTCCTTTGGGAACTGGGGTTCTTCCTTCTATCCTAGTAAGGATAACAGTTTGACTTACCCCTGGGAGGGTAAACTCCTTCTTTATAGCTGCACAAGCTGTAGTAAAAGAGCTAACTCCAGGCACAAGCTCAAAGGGTATATCCATATCCTGAAGTTTATCCATTTGCTCTTTTATAGCCCCGTAAATTGTAGGGTCTCCTGTGTGGAGCCTGACTACTTTTAAGCCCTTCTTATAGCCTCTTTTAATTTCCTCTATAACCTCCTCTAGGGTCATAGATGCAGAATTTAAAATTTTACATGTCTTTTTACAAAAGGTCAAATGGTCTTTAGATACTAGGCTGCCTGCATATATTAAAAGATCTGCTTCTTCTAACAGTCTTCTTCCCTTAATTGTTATTAAATCAACATTTCCTGGTCCTGCACCTACAAAACTAATCATTTCCTTTAACCCCTTTAACTAAGTATATTGGATTGTGAGCTTTCATAAGACCTACCTTATCCATATAGGAAGACTGTACTAAGTGAACCTTAATATCTTGGTATTTATATTCTCTTAGTAGGTCCATAAATTGAGATAGGTTTTTAAGAACTATAAAATTACCACAAAGGATCCCCTTATCTGATAAATTTCTATCCAAGTATGCAAAGATTTCTTTTAACTTATTTCCACTTCCACCTATAAAACACTTATCAACCTTTATATCGGGTAGGTCATCAGGTGCCCACCCTTTTATAATACTTATATTTGTCTTAAATTTAGCGCTGTTTCTTTCTATTAAGGAAATTCCCTCTTCTTCCTTTTCAACTGCCCACACCCTTGCTCCTTGAAGAGCTGCCTCAACTGAAACAGACCCAGTCCCAGCTCCAATATCTAAAAACCTATCCCCTTCTTTTATCCCTAAATAAGCAATTGTAAGAATCCTTACATTAAACTTAGTCATAGGAATCTTCCCTCTTATAAATTCTTCATCAGGAATCCATTTCAATTTCTACCACCACCACCGAAAGATTTGAATGATTTTCTACTCTTTCTCCTATATTTATCCTTATTATTTTTTCATCCTCATAGGAAAGGTTAAAACCTATATGCATTATCCCCCTAAATCCTTTTTTATAAAGCTCTTTAGAAATAAAGTTTGGATTGTTGTTTTTATCAACAAGGGCAACAAGCAAGGTGTTTTTATAAAAGTCACTAAAATCTAAGTCTCTTCCATGAAAGGAAATAAAGCTAGCATTATGCCATGGCATTTGTAGTTTTGCCATCATATACTGAAAAGATGAAAGTCCTGGTAGAACTTTATCTACTTGAACCCCTTTCTTTTTTAAAAACTCCACTATTCCAAAAAAGAGGGGGTCCCCAGATGCAAGTACTAAGACATCTTCTTCATCTTGTAAGAATTCTATTATTTGGTCCACCCTCGTCACCTTTTTATAATCTTGTCTTAGACTTTTAATAGATTCACCAACTCTACCAAAGGCTAAGATAGATTTTGCACTTTTAATCTCTTTTAATACACCTTGTGTAATAAAGTTTAAATTCCCTGGTCCTATGCCAGCTACAATTAACATATCTTAAGTCCCCATTCCATTGAATAAATGATAACCTTAACTTTATAATCCTCATCTTTTAGGTAGCTCTTTATCCTAGCTTCAGCTCCAACTTCCATTTCTCTTAAAACTTGTCCATACCCTTCTCTTATGCAAATATCTAGGGCGGATTCCGCAGTAATTGCTTGGTTTACTTTATTTATTAGAGACCTTGGACTTCCCATTAGAGCAAGGTAGTATATAAAAGCTTCAATCCTACCATCGCAAACCTTGCTATGGGTGTTAAAAACCCCAATAGAAAGTTTAGCAAATTTACCAATATGGCCTATAAGGGTAACTGACTTAAAACCCCTATTGTATACATAAGATAAGCTATCTCCCAAGTAATTTGATACCTTAACACTTGGATCTTTTAAATTTAAGCTATCAGCTAGCTTTTCTCCATAGTTTCCTGGGGTTAAAACTATATGGTCTTTTCCTCTTGTTTCTTCAATCATATCAACTTCCATATAGATTGTCTTTAAGAGGGCATCATCACTCATGGGATAAACTATACCCTTACTTCCAATTATTGAAATACCACCCTCTATTCCTATGTTAGAATTAAAAGTTTTTTTACCAATAGCTTGGCCAAGGGGGGCATATATTAAAACATCATAGCCATCTTTGGATACTTTTTCTAGTTCCTTTTTAATCATTTTCTTTGGGACAGGATTTATTGCAGGGTCCCCAACTTGACCAAAAAGTCCCTTTCTTACAATTCTGCCGATACCTTGACCACCATCTATTCTAATTTCCCCATCTTTTCTTTTATTAACCCTTGCATATATATGCATACCATCAGTAGAGTCAGGGTCATCACCGGCATCTTTTATTACAGAGCAAGATGCATAAGTTTCATCAAAAATTTGATTGTGTAATTCTAGCTTTAAGTCTATACCTGCTGGGGTTTCTATTTCTACATACTTTGTTTTTTCCTTGTTTTCTAGCATAAGGGCTGCCCCCTTAGCTGCCCCTGCAGCGCAGCTTCCTGTAGTATAGCCACACCTTAAATTTTTTCCATCCTTTATAACATATAAATCTAGGCTCATCTTTCTACTACCATATAGAGCAGGGCATTTATTATTGAAGCTGCCACATTGCTCCCCCCCTTATTTCCAATGGTTGAAATAGATGGAATATCAAAACTTCTTAAGTATTCTTTAGACTCAGAAGCTCCAACAAAACCAACAGGAACTCCAACTATAAATTTTGGACTTATCTTTTTTTCTTTAACCAATTCTAGTATTCTAAAAAGTGCAGTTGGAGCATTTCCAATTACAAATATATCAATACCTTCTTCTATTGCTAAATCAACTGCACAAGCAGATCTTGTCGTTTCTCTTTCTTTAGACATCTTAAAGACTCTTTCATCATCTATAAAGCAAAAAAGTTCTGAATTTGCTTTAACAAGAGCTTTCTTATTAATTCCAATAGAAGCCATCTTTGTATCTGTAAATATCCTAGCACCTTTTTTTATCTCTTCTTTAGCAACTTTTAAAAAATCATTTTGAAAGTGGATTATCTTCCTGTATTCAAAATCTCCTGTAGTATGTATCATCCTCTTTGCAACAATCATCTCTTCAGGAGAAAAATTTGTGTCTCCCATAACGCTATCAATTATATCCATACTCTTGTTTTCTATTTCCATAGGGTTTTTAATATACATCCAGTCCCTCCTTACTTTTTTTAAGACCATCTAGCAAGTAGTTAAATGCATCCATATTGCCTAAAAAATTTATATGCTGGTAAGAGACTAGGGTATTTTTGTAAGTATAGCCACACTCCCATGTCTTTTTTGATAGGGGCTTAGTAATTTTAAAGACTCTTTCTTTTTCTGTTAAAACTTTGGAGTAATGTATTTCTTGTCCACTTAAACAATGACCTTTTTGTCCTATTATAGTATCTTTTTCAAGCTCTATATTTACATAGCCAAAATTTTGTAGCTTTTTTGTCATATGGATTTTACCAGAAAAGACTCCTAGCATTTCATAGTTTTCTATCTCTTTAAAAAGATACATTAGGCCCCCTCCTTCTCCATATAAGTATCCATTCCCTTCAATATAGTCCCTTATAGATTCTTTTATTTCAGTATTATTAGAAAGTTCTTCTTTAAACAGTTCTGGATACCCCCCACCTATAATTACCAAATCTGCCTTGGGTAATTTTTTATCATATAGGGGGGAAAAATAAACTACCTGACAAGATTTTTCTAATATTTTAATGTTTTCTGTGTAGTAAAAATTAAAGGCCCTATCGAGTGCAATAGCAACTTTGATATCAGATTTAAAAAAATCTAATCTTGTCTCTATGTGGATTTTTTTTGCCATCTTTATTATTAGGTCTAGGTCTATATTTTTTTCTATTTCACAAGAAATATCTTCTATTATCCCCTCTAATTCCTCATTCTCCAAAGCTTGGATTAAACCCAAATACCTATTTTTAATATTCCAATTTTCATTCTTTGGAAGATAACCTAGCACCTTTATACCTATATGTTCTTCTATTTTTTCCTTAAGAAGAATATAGGTAGATTCATGAGTTTTATTTAAAATAAGACCCTTTATCCTCCCCTTTGAAAAATCAACCATCCCCTTAATCTTAGGAATAGCAGTGAACATTTCACCAGAGGGAGAATAAACCAATATGGTATCTAGACCTAGCTTATTTGCTATATCATATGATGAATTTTCATATGTATTATAAATTCCATCAAAATAACCCATTACACCTTCAAGAAGAGCTAATTGACCCTTATTCATAAAAAGGGCCTCTTTAAGACCTTCTATGCCTCCCATTAAGTGCAAGTCCAAATTACCTGCCCTCTTATTTGATGCACGGGATATATATTCTCTATCTATAAAGTCTGGTCCTACCTTAAAGGCAGATACATCAAAACCTCTATTCTTAAGTGCCCGAATTATTCCCATAGTAACCAAGGTCTTCCCCGAGTTGCTATTAGGAGCAGCAATCATTAACCCCTTCATGCCATAATAGCCTTTAAATGACTTATAAATATATCTTGAACCTTCTTATTTTCTCCTAAGCCTTCTATTATAGTCCTTACTTCAATATGGTTTTCTTCTAATACAGACTTCCAAGAGTCTTCTTCATCTGAAGCCATATCATTTTTGGCATGGTCTCCTGCTACTAGCATTAGGGGTTTTAAAATTACCTTTTCAATAGCTTTCTTTTTAAGATTATCTACAATATCTTCTATTGTCTTCTCTCCCTCAACAGTTCCAATAAATGTAGTTTTATTTCCAGACTCCCTTATAAAATCTTCTAACTTCTGATAAACTTGGTCACTTTTATGGTAACTTCCATGCCCCATAAAGACAGTTGCTTCTTCTTTATTTAAACTTAAGGCAGAAATTAAGTCTGCATAGTCTTTATCAGATGATAAAAGAGGTTTTCCTATTTGGATGATACACTTATTGGACTTTAAAAAGTTTCTTGCTTCTCGTAAAATCTTTTCATATTCTACTCCTTCAATTATAAGGAGGGGTTGAATATATATATCATTAATACCTTCATCTAGCATTTTTTCTAGTGCTTGGGATAGGGAATCAACATGGAGATTATCTCTGTCTTTAAGTATTTTCATTACAAGCTTAGATGTAAAAGCCCTAAGGACTAAAGAATCTTTAAACTCTTCTTTAACTCTATCTTCAATAGATTCAATACACTTAATTCGGGTATCTTCATGGGTGGTTCCAAAACTAGTTATTATTATTCCTTTTTTCATAGTGACTCCTTTATGGTTTTATTTTTAAAAAGTTCTTCTTGTGTTTTATAAAGGGGTAAATTTAAATATTGGTGTATTTTTACTAGCCAGGGTTTTTCTAAATCAGCCCTTTCTAGTAAGTCTGTCCTTTGGAAGACTTCCATTGGAGGCCCCTCACCAATAATCTCTCCATGGGCCAAAATATACACATAATCAGAGATTTCATATATAAAATCCATATCATGGCTTGAAACTACGAGTTTTTTCTCCTTGCTTAAGTCTTTAATTATAAGTTTTATACAAGATGCCATCATAGGATCCAAACCAGAGGTAGGTTCATCAAGGAGTAAAACCTTTGAATCCATTGTTAAAGCAGCCCCAATAGCAATTCTCTTCTTCTGTCCATAGGATAAAAAATGAGTTGGTTTTTCTTTAATGTCTAGGGCTTTTACCTTTTTAAGGCTTAGGTCTACCCTTTTTTTAATCTCATCTTCTTCAAGGCTTAAGTTTCTTAAGGCAAAGGCCATATCATCATAAACTTTAGAATAAAAAAGCTGTTTATCTGGGTCTTGAAATACCATGGTTACAGATTTTCTATAGTCTCTTAAGGACTTTTTGTCGTATCGTATTTGATTGTTATTGTACTTAATACTCCCCTTCTTGGGTTTTAAAATACCTAATATATTTAAGAACAAGGTAGACTTTCCTGACCCATTAGCCCCGATAACAGATATAACCCCTCCCTTGTCTAAGTTCATATTTATATTTTTTAAAGCCAGGGTGCCATCTTCGTATATATAATCTAAAGATTCAATTTCAATCATTTAATCACCCATCCTAAACTCACCTTCATATAACTTGCACTCTAGAGTAATTATCATTTCTTCATAATTTCGGAATATCCGTGTAAATAAAGTCCTTATCAAAAGCCCAGATGAATTCATAGAATTTTTAAAATTACTGTAGCCAAATTTCATTTCTTGTATGTCATATATATCCTTAAGGGCTTCTAGGAATATAAATATGGACCTGTAAATAAGGACTGTCAACTCTATTAAGGTCCTAGGAAAGTGAAGTTTTCTAAAAACCTTGATCATATTATTTAGGGGAGTGGTCAATCCTAAAAAGAAGCTTGTAGAAATTGAAGCAAAGACCCTACTTGTTAAAAGTAAAGATGAATTTAATCCACCTTCTGAAATACCTATATAATAACCCTTAAAAGAAATACTTAATAAAAATACATCAGTGGGAGAAATAGAAATTAAAATGCTTATTATACTTAGAATTAAAAAGGAAAATGGTATTAAAAGCATTTTACAATACTTCATAAAGGGAATATCTGCAACTAAGGTCGTTAAAAAAACCATAGTTAGAAAGATAAGAAGATTTACATAGTTATGTTTTGTAATAGTCGTAATTAAAAGACAAATTATAACTATCACAAATTTTATATAGGGATTTGAATCACTTAATTTGTTAGTGTAAGCATACTTATCTATTAAGAGCACTTTTTTTTCTCTCGTTAAGCATACCTATTACATAACCAAAAACTCCTGCCCCAATTGCAACCTGTACAGAGAACAACAAACTTTCTATTTCCCCACTTGGTGGTTCCCATATAGGTGATATTAAAGGCTGGTAATCTGGATTTATCTTAAGTATTACTCCTTCGGCTTCCCCATCAGCTCCACCAAACTCCGAACCTCCCATAAATATAAGTGGAACTAAAACAATTGCAATCACAATAAAAAATAATATTAAGTTAACTTTAGATGTTTTCAAGGCTAATCACTCCTTTCTTTTTATAATCAATTAGCAAGTTGTATATCATAGCTGTAAGAAGCCCTTCAATTATTGCAAGGGGTATTTGTGTCACTGCAAAAATACTTCCAAACTTAACAAGTGAGCCTAAAAACCCACTTACTGGGTCTTGAAATACAAGTGCAAGTTGGGTAGCTGTCACTATATATGTAGCTAGATTGCCCAAAGATGCTGCTAGAAATACAATAAGACTTTTATTAATACTTGTTTTCTTAAGCCCTGCAAAAATACCATAAGCCACAAAAGGTCCTACTATTGCCATAGAAAATATATTAGCTCCAAGTGTAGTTAGTCCACCGTGGGCAAGTAAAAGAGCTTGAAAAACAAGTACTATACTTCCAACTACTGTCATAACTGTTGGTCCAAACATGACACTACCCAGGCCAACCCCTGTAGGGTGGGAACAAGATCCTGTAACAGATGGGATTTTAAGAGCTGACAATACAAATACGAAACCTCCTGCTAAACCCAGTAATACTTTCGCATTTATATCATTTTTAAAAACTTTATTAATCCTTCTTAAACCAACTATTAAGAATGGTAAGGATACTAATCCCCAAAATATAGCCCAAGGTGCTGGAAGAAAACCCTCCATAATGTGCATACCATGACTAACACTGGGTGTTGATACTAATAACAATAAAATTCCAAACATTAAATAGTGTTTCTTTTTCATCCTAAATACCCCCTTCTACTTAGTTTTTTTAGAGCTTCAAGTAAGATTTCATTTTTTTGTCTGTCTTTAACTGCTATCCGAATATGGTTATTTCCTAGTTCTTTAAAGCTTGAACACTTTCTAACTAAAATTCCCTCTTTAAGTAAGTATTTGAAAAGTCTTTCTTCATCTACATTTAATAATTTAATTAAAATAAAATTTGTATGGGAAGGGTAGGGATTAATTCCCCTGATTTTACTTAATTCATCAAGTAAAAACTCTCTTTCTTTTTTTATATAGTCTTTGCTTTCTTCTATATAGGCCTTATCAGAAAATATATTTTGCCCAGCTGTATTTGCCACAGAGTTTATAGACCAAGGCATTTCAAGGCCTTTTAGCTTTTCTACAGTATAATCAGACCCACAAGCATAGCCTAGCCTTAATCCAGGAAGGGCAAAAAATTTTGTAGCAGCCCTTATTATACTTACATTTTCATAATCATATTCTTTAAATAATAAAATAGAATCGTAGTCCCAAGGACAAAATTCATAAAAAGCCTCATCTAATAATAAAAATCCACCCACCTCTATAAGGAGTTTATATACCTTAATTAGCTTTTCAAGAGGTATCCTTAAGCCGCTTGGGTTGTTTGGATTGCCAAGTATAAGTAGGTCTCCTCTTTTTAACTCTTTTTTTAACTTATCTAGGTTTAAGGAGAAATCATCTAAATAATTTATTGATAAAAGTTCTTTTTTATGAACCCTAGCCCTTAGTTCGTACTCAGAAAAGGAAGGTTTAAAAAGCACTACCCTATCAGCAAGGATAATAAAATTATTTATAATTTCAACTGCACCATTTCCAAGTATTACATTGGTGGTTTTACACTTTAAATAGCCTGCTACAGATTCTTTTAATTGCCTGTAGTGAATATCAGGGTAGGCTTCTAGGTCTTTAAAATCTTCTATTATAGCCTTATCTAGCCCCTTGGGTCTTCCAAGTGGGTTAATATTGCTAGAAAAATCTATAAGCTTGCCCCTATATTTGTCTTTATATGTTAGTAAGTCACCGCCATGTTCCATTTAAAAACTCCTTAAACTATCTTATTTGGTATAAAGTAGGGACAAGAATTTACACTGTCTTCAAATACATCTGCTTCAATCCTAAAGACATCCCTAAGTAGGTCTGACTGTATGACATTTTTGGGCTTTCCATACTTACAAATCATTCCATCCATAAGTACATAAATTTTATCTGAATACCTGGCTGCTTGATTTAAATCGTGTAAGACCATTACAACAGTTAAATCAAGAGACTGGTTTAAGTCTTTAACAAGCTCTAATACTTCCATTTGATAGGATATGTCAAGGTAGGTATTTGGCTCATCTAGCATAAGGATTGATGCTTTTTGAGTTAGGGCCATGGCAATCCATGCTCTTTGTGCTTCTCCCCCTGATAGGGTCAAGATATTTCTATCCTTAAAATCTATTAAACCTGTCTTTTCTAAGGCCCATTCCATGATATCTAAATCTTCTTTCATAAGTCTTTTTCCAAATCCCAAGTGGGGGTGTCTCCCATATGAAACTAGGGTTTCTACGCTTATATCATCAGGACTTGATTTAAATTGAGGAAGGACTGCTATCTTTTTTGCTAGGTCCCGTCCCCCTATACCTTTAATATTACATCCATCTAACAAAACCTCCCCTTTCTTTGGTTTTAAATATCCTGAGAGGGCCTTTATAAGGGTAGACTTGCCAGACCCATTTGGTCCTATTATGGAGACAATTTCACCATAGTCTATTTTTAAGCTAGCATTTTTTATAGCTACCTTCTCCCCATAACCAATCTTAAGTTCTCTTGCTTCTAGTCCCATGACTCCCCCTCCTTTTTCTTAACAAGTATAGGAAAAACGGTGCGCCTAAGATAGACATTATTATACCTACTGGAATTTCTGTTGGGCTAAATAAGGTTCTTGCTATAGTATCAAATATCATTAACATAGACCCACCCATTAGGAGGGTGCCAGGTATTAAGTACTTATAATCAGACCCTATGATAATTCTTGCTATGTGAGGGACTATCAAGCCAACAAAACCCAATAAGCCAACTACAGATACAGCCGAACCTGCTAGGAGGGATGCCAATATAATAAATCTAAAGCGTGAAATTTCAACATTTATCCCAAGCCCCTTAGCCACCTCATCACCTAAAGTTAAAATATTAAGTTCATTGGGAAGGAAAAATAATAAGAAAACCCCTACAAGTGTATATGGCCCTATCATTCTTACATCTTGCCAATTAATGGCAGATAAGCCACCCACCATAAAACTTATTACACCAGATACCCTGTCTGGGTAAAAAGTCATTAGGGCATTATTACCTGCCCCAAAGAGGGAGGATACTGCAACTCCTGCAAGTATAAGTCGAGTTGGCATAATCCCTCCATTCCAAGCTAAAAAATATATCAAGAGGGTTGCAAGAAGGGCTCCAAGGAAGGCCCCTATAGGAACTAAAAAGTAATAGTTTGGAAATATTATAAGGATAATAAGTGCAGTCAAACCAGCGCCAGCTGATACCCCAATTATAGAGGGACTGGCCAAGGGATTTCTCATAACCCCCTGGAGTATTGCCCCTGCTAGGGATAAGTTTATACCAACAAGGAGGGCAACTATGGTCCTTGGAAGCCTGACATTCCAAATTATTTGAAAGTTAGAAGTATCCCTTTCATATAACAAGGTATTAATTATCTTAAGGGGGGACATCTTAACTGCCCCATTTCCCATACTAATAAAAAAACTAGCAATTATTATAAGTATTAGTATTATTAGCATAGAATTTTTATTCAAACATTTCATATTTTATCCTTTATTTAAAAGTATTTGGGTATAATATTTTAGCTAGTTCTTCATAAGCTTCAGGATACCTATGATTTGCCTTATAGGTATAAAGGTCTTTTGGCAGTAATATATACCTATCGTTTTTAACAGCACTTAGGGAGGCCCAAGCAGGGTTTGACTGGGCATCTTGCTTTATCCTATCAAGGACTGCCTCATTGTCACTTCCCATTCTTTGAACAAATATAAAATCAGGGTCTTCACCTATTAGGGCTTCCATAGAAAACCCCTTATCTTCTAGTGTAACATTGTCAATATCAGCTATATTTATAGTGTTTAAGTCTTTTAGCATTTGGCCTAGGGTTGTACCTGACCCCCTTGACTTAATAGACTTAGATGATGCAAACATAATAAATACTTTTGGAGATATATCTTTTGGAACCTTATTTATTATTTCTTCCACCCCTTCTTTGATAAGAAGGGCATTTTCTTTATACAAGTCTTCCCTATCATTTATTGCAGTAAATAATCTTACTGTCTGGTAGTAGTCTTCTTTAAAAGTATAGTCTAGGGCTAGGACCTCTATATTATTTTGTCTTAAAGATTCTATTAGTTCTGCTTGGGAACTTGTATTTGAACTTAAGATCACTAGGTCTGGTTCTAAGGAAATAATTTTTTCTAAAGAGATGGCCCCAGTCTTACCTACTGTCTCAACTCCTTGGGTTCCTGGTAAAGATTCAGCTGTCTTATCTTCTACCATTGCAATTAAGTCTCCACCATTTCTAAGCCATAAGTCTATGTAGGATGCAAATAAGACTATGGTCCTTTTCGGATTTTTATTTATGTGGACCTCTTTACCACTTCCATCTACAAAGGATACCTTATCTTTTGTGATTTCAACCCCATAAGCACTTTCTGCCTCTACTAAAGTTTCTTCTTCTATTAAAGTTTCTTCTTCTATTAAAGTTTCTTTTTCTTCTCCTCCTGGTCCTTTTTCATTTATTGACCCAAGGTCCTTGCTACACCCTCCTAGTAAAATTGTGATTAAAATTAATGTAATTAAAAGTCCACTCTTTTTTATTTTTTTCTTGCTACTAAGCATTTGATTATCTCTCCTTTTTTCTTCCTAAAATCAAGGATATGTAATCCTTGTCGTTTAATATGTCTTCTTCATTTTTATAAACTCTAGCTTCTTTAAAGGAAGCTCTTTTTATATAGGTGTAAGTAAAGTTATTTAGTGACATTTTATTTAAAATAAGTTCCTTATTCTTTGATGTTTTTAAAACTGCTAGGCTATCAACCCTATCAAGGATAGAGGGGTCTAGTTCATCACATAGTAAAAATGTCTCACCTTTTTTTGTTAAAGGGACCTTGCTTTCTCCAGCAGCACATATAAATGAGGGTAGGCCAGAAACAACCTCAATGTCTATATCAAACCCTTCAAGTTCTTCCATGATATAAATAAATGTGCTATACACCATGGGGTCTCCAATGGTTAAAAAACATCCACTACCCCCTTGAGGGATCTCTTGTAAAATTATTTTTGCAGCTTTTATATAATCCTCTCTTTCAACCCTTCCCATGGGAAAATCTAAGAGGACCAATTTCTTACCCTCTATATAATCCTTAGCCGTATCAAGTGCCATGTTTAAACCCTTATTATGGGGAGCAAAGATAACATTAGTATTCTCAATTGTTTTAGCTGCCCTTATAGTTAAAAGGTCAGGAGCCCCAGGCCCTGTTCCTATGCCATATAATTTCTTCATACTTTCTCCTTTTTAATTTAATAAAAATAAAATAATAAGATAAATTATAATAAATCCAAGCTCTGTCCTATACATTATTTCTATATTATATTTAATATGGTCTAGCTTTATCTTTACTAGCCTATCTCCTATAGTTTTTTTTTCTACTAAAACCCCCTTATAATAATGACTCCCTCCAAGTTCTATTCCTAACAAGCCTGCAACTGCACTTTCTGGGTAACCACTATTTGGACTCTTGTGGTTTTTCCTATCTCTTATTAAGATTTTTAATCCATTTTTCCTACTTAACTTTAAAGGGGACGTTAAGATCATTAATAGAGCGGTTATTCTTGCTGGTATTAGGTTAAATAAGTCATCAAGCTTAGCTGGAAAGTAGCCTAGGTCTATGTAATCTTTATTAGTATAGCCAAGCATTGAATCCATTGTATTTACAAACTTATAAACAAAGCCTAAGGGGATAGAAATAATGATGTATACAAGGGGGCCTATTACCCCATCAGATGTATTTTCTGCCACACTTTCTATTGTTCCCCTTATTACCTCTTCCCTATTTAAATTGCCAGTATCCCTCCCAACTATAAAGGATAGTCTCTTCCTTCCATCTTCTAAAGATTTATTTAAAGCTTTTGAAATAAGCATAGCTTCCCTATGTAGGCACCTTGCAGAAAGCAATGTATATATAAAGTAGCTACTTACTATTGAAAGTAAAGTTTTATTAAATGATAGGACCTTAAGTAGGCTAAAAGGTACCATAAAGCCTAAAAACATGTTTATAATTACAATAATAAGGCCAGATATTTTAAGACCCCTTCTAGTCTTAGCTAGTCTTCTTGCTATAATTTCTTCTAGGGATATTATCCTACCCATAAGCTTAACTGGGTGGGGGAAAAAGTAGGGGTCCCCTATTAAAAAATCAAGGCCTAGGCCAATTAAAATGCTAAGCATTTTTTATTCCCATAATCCTATAGACATAGTCCATGTCTACATTGTTTCTTATAAGATTTCCAAGCTTTTCTAATTCTAAGGCTTCCTCTTCAAGAGATTGGTCACTATAATTGCAAGTTTTATCTTCATCTATGATAGAATCCTCATCTACCAAGTTTAAATATGTATAAGGTATAACCCCAACTACTGGTATTCCTACTAGGTTTTCAATCATTTGAATTCCCGATTCTAAAAGAGTCTTATCCCCCCTAAACTTGTTTATAATCATCCCCTTAATCCTAGACCTTTCATGGGGTTCAAGTAGCATAATAGTTCCATAAAGAGCCGCAAAAGCTCCTCCTCTGTCTATGTCTGTGATTAATAGGACAGGGGCATCGGCTATTTCTGCCATCCCCATATTTACTATGTCATTTTTCTTTAAATTTATTTCTGCTGGACTACCAGCCCCTTCAATTACGACTATATCGTTTTTTGACTCGATTTCCTTGTACTTATCATGAATCATCTTTTTTAAAGTTGGTCGGTAGTTAAAATAATCTCTAGCCTTCATATTTTTATCTTCTTTCCCATTTAAAATAACCATGGAGCCTTCATCTGAACATGGAATTAATAATATGGGGTTCATATCTGGATGGGGTTCTAATCCACTTGCTTTTGCTTGCAAGGCTTGGGCAACTGCAATTTTTTCTCCTTTTTCTGTAAGAAAAAACTTTGAACTCATATTTTGAGATTTAAATGGAAATACCTTATACCCATCCTCCTTAAAAATTTTGCAAAGTCCTGTGCACATTAAACTTTTCCCTGCTGATGATGTGGTCCCTTGTATCATAATTCTAGCCATAATTTCCTCCTAAAAAAAATTATCCCTGGCGTGGGCCAGGGATAATTTATATTATAAACACATATTTATGTATATAACAATATAATATCAGCTGTCCTTCCCACCGAAGGTTGCATCACATATATTAGGCAGGTCTCCTGGCTTATGATTCATCCTAATCTTGGAACCTTCCCGGTTTTACCCAGTGGCATTTCCAATTTCGTCATCATTACAGTAGCGGGGGCTGCATGGTCTTACCCATTTCCCTATTAATCACTTAGAACCTAATACGATATTTAATTGTTTCAATTATAACACACTGTTTTCTACAATACAATTAATCAATTATTTAATTTTTATCTAGATGACAATTTTATTAAGTATATCTGAGAAAGTACAAAATGTGTCAGTGGTATCTGAAGAAAATGCAGCAATGTCAGAAGAAGTATCTGCAAGTAGCGAAGAGCAAAATGCAGTTATGTATGAAATAGTAGAAAAATCTGGTGAATTAAATAAACTAGGCATTGAGTTACGAGGAGAAATAGCTAACTTAAAAATATAAACAAGATTTATTGATGTAAAACATTTAATATTTATAAAAATAATAAACGAATGCTACTAAAAACTCCAGATGTATAAAAAAGCATCTGTTCGCTTTTTATAAAAGTGGGTATATGGTTATTAATAAATATGGGGGTGTGGTGTATGGCAAATTTAGAAGATAAAAAATGCGTACCATGTGAAGTTGGGGGGATTCCCCTTGTTAAATCAGAAATAGAAGACTACCTTAAAGATTTAAAGGGTTGGAATAATATTGATGATAAGAAAATTCAAAAAGAATATAAGTTTAAAAACTTTGTTCACGCTATGGAATTTGCAAATAAGATAACAGAAATTGCAGAAGAAGAAGGTCATCATCCAACATTAACAATATCTTGGGGTAGGGTAGTTGTTAATTTATACACTAATAAAATAAATGGACTCCATGAAAATGATTTTATTATGGCAGCAAAAATAGATAAAATTTAAATCCAGGTTTTAAGCCTGGATTTTCTTTTTCTTTAACATTGAAATTGTTCCATAAATCATATAACCCCAGATGCTAGAAAGGTAGATTATCAAGTTGCCAATTTCTGCTTTTCTATAAATAATCGAAAATGATAAAGCAACAAATAGGATTAATTGACCTGCTAGTATTCTTTTACCTGCTAAATTTTCTCCATTATCATCCCTAGTATCTTTATCTTTATCAATTTGAACAAAAATAAAATACAGTATAAGACTAATACCTACAGAGGCAGAAATTATCCAACTATCAGCTCCTGCATTCCCACTAAGTCTAAGACCTCCTAGGTTGAAAATCTGTATAAAAGTTACTAGGGTGGTTACTATAAAGAATATCGTATTCTTTTTTTTATCTTTACTAGTATCTCTAGTAAAAAAAATTGCCATAAGAAGAATTAATAGATAATCACTTGTTCCTCCTCTATAAGATAAAAAACCTGCAAATCCTAAAAGAGTCACCATATCTAATATTGTGCTTTTATCTCCAGTTATTTTGTTAACATAGCGCATTGCTAGTAAAATAAAAAACACTAGCATTAAGTCTACTTGAAAATCTACAACTAAAGTAGAGAGTGCCAAAAAAGCAGAAACAAAAGCCGCATACTCTCTTTTAGGGTCTATCTCTCTAGTTAAGGCCCAAGTTAAAAATACACTTGCTCCTACTTTCCAAGCCATAGAAAATTCTCTTGTTAAAAAATAACTTACTCCTGTTACTAAAATTGCAATTATTGCTATCCACCTATTAGTTGGATAGTGTATATCTATTTTCCTTGCCAATGTAAACATGACTTTTCTCCTAGGTCTTTTGACATAACTAATCTCTATTTCATAAACTTTTTAACTAGTTTTAATTGACTATCTTTATAAGGTGGATACTTTAAATTTGGTTCCCACTTTATGGATGGCTCAAATATAGACTTTTCATAGGTGAAAGTATCAAAAGTAGCCTTTGAATGATACCTCCCACTTCCACTGTATGCAATCCCTCCAAAGGGTAGATTTGGATTAACCACATGGCTAAGGGCATGGTTTATACACCCTCCACCAAATTCTATACCTTCTAAGATAAACTTCTTTATATAATCGTCCCTTGTAAATAAATACAAGGCTAGGGGATACCTGTTTTTTCTAATTATTTCAATTGTATCTTCAATATTCTCATAGGTCATTATAGGAAGTAGGGGGCCAAATATTTCTTCCTTCATAATAGGATCTTCCATCTTTACCCCATCAATTAAAGTAGGCTCAATAAATAAATCTGCCTTATTGTAATTTCCACCTTCTAAAATAACCCCTTCTTCCAAATAGCTTATTAATTTATCAAATCTTTTTTCATTAATTAAGCGACCCAAGTTTTCAGAAGTCTTATCCTTGTTACCATAAAACTCATTTATATAATGTTTTAACTTAAGGATAAGGTCCTCTTTTACACTAGATTGAACTAACAAGTAGTCTGGCGCAAGGCAAGTTTGTCCAAGGTTAAAAAACTTAGCCCAAACTATTCTTTTAGCAGCACTATCAAGGTCTGCATCACTATGGACTATAGTAGGACTTTTACCGCCTAACTCTAGGGTTACAGGTGTCAATTCTTTTGCAGCCATTTTTGATATTTCTTTACCTGCCCCAATAGAACCTGTGAAAAATATATGGTCTAGCCTATGGTTTTCTATTAGGGGGTTTGTAACTGAACCTGAACCTTTAACTACTGCAATATAATTAGGGTCAAAATTATCCCCGATTATTTTTCCAATAATCTCTTGAGTGTTTGCTGATTGACTTGATGGTTTAAGTATAGAACAATTCCCACCCGCCATGGCCCCTATAAGGGGGGATATCAAAAGCTGAAATGGATAATTCCAAGGACTAATTATTAAAACTACCCCTTTTGGATGAGAGTATATTAAACTTTTTGCAAGGCTTAAATAAATTGGAGTTGAAACTCGCTTTGCTTTCATCCAATCTTTAAGATTTTTAATTGCATTGTCTAATTCTTCATAAATTATACCTATTTCAGAAGTATAAGCTTCAAACTCAGGCTTGGCTAGGTCAAGCTGGATGCTCTTTATTATATCCTCTTCGTTTTCTTTAATAATTCTTTTAAGTTTTTTAAGTTGAAAAACTCTAAAATCGTAAGTCAATGTATTTCCATCGTCAAAATACTTTCTCTGCTTGTAATATATATCACTTAGCATCTATATCATTCCCTTTATTGTATTTTTACCATTTAGCTTTAAAGTCAAACAATAAAAGCTCTAAAACTTAAGCTTTGATAAGGCATCTGCTAAATCTGTATTTAAAGGTTCATTTACCTCTTTCTTTTGCTGCTTTATAAATTGACTTACTTCTTTCTTGGACATCTTATCTTTTTCCTTTGCCTTTCTTTCGTTAAAATGAGATAATTTTTCCCTATATCCACATTGGCATGAAAAAGTTTTATCTTCTCCACTTCCCCTAATCTCCATTTTCTTTTTACACTTAGGACATCTTGCATTTGATATAACTGAGATAGACTGCCTATAGCCACACTCCCTATCTTGACATATATACATCTTACCTTTCTTTCCCTTAACCTCTAATAAAAATTTCCCACAATCTGGACACTTGTTTTTTGTAAGGTTGTCGTGTTTAAAGGTTTTATCAGAGTTTTTAATTTCTTTTACAAGTTTTTTTGAATAATCTCTCATCTCATTTACAAACTTTTCCTTACTTAGCTTTCCCTTGGCTATTTTTTCTAACTTTTGCTCCCACTTAGCAGTTAAGGTTGGTGATTTTAATTCCTCAGGAACAATATCTAAAAGCTGTTTTCCCTTAGATGTAAGGTAAATATCCTTACCCCTTTTTTCCATTAAAAAGGAGTTGAATAGTTTTTCAATAATATCTGCTCTAGTTGCAACCGTTCCAATACCACCAGTTTCCCCTATAATTTTCTTTAAATCACTATCATTACCTGACATGTACTTAACTGGATTTTCCATGGCTTGAAGTAAAGTACCCTCGTTAAATGGCGGAGGTGGTGATGTTTTTCCACTTGTTTCCCTAAGCTTATCTACCTTTATCTTATCGCCTTTGTTTATCTTTGGAAGCGTTTGGTCATCCTCATTGTCTTCCTCTAAATCTTCTTTAGCATATATTTCTTTCCAACCTAAACTCACTATCCTCTTACCCCTAGCAATAAAATCTTCTTTACCTATCCTTGCTTTAATAGTAGTTTGTTCGTATTCATAAACAGGAAGTAAAACTGCTAGAAACCTCTTTACAACTAAATTATATATTTTCTTTTCATTATCGCTTAAATTTGAATAAATAACTTTTTCCTCTGTTGGGATAATTGCATGGTGGTCTGAAACTTTTGCATTATCTACAAAAGACTTATTTCCTTTTATCCCACCCTTAATTATCTTCTCACCTAGGGGCCTATAATCTCCTATAGCACATGCTTTTATCCTATCCCTTAATGTTGGTATAATATCATCAGATATATATTTTGAGTCTGTTCTTGGGTAGGTTAAGACCTTGTGGTTTTCATAGAGTCTTTGCATTAAAGAAAGGGTTTCTTTAGCAGAAAAAGAAAATATCCTATTTGCATCTCTTTGTAATTCTGTCAAGTCATATAAGCCAGGGGCATAAGTTTTCTTCAGTTTTTTATCCACTTCCACAACTTCAATTTCCTTACCCTTTATTTGAGTAAGAATATTTTTAACATCTTCTTGATTAAAGGTCCTAGTGGAATTTGTCCTTTTATCATGCCAGGTGAAGTTTAGGTCCCTTGTTTGTGCCACTATCCCATAAAAGTCTTCAGCTTTAAACCTTTTTATTTCATCTTCTCTTTTTTCTATCATAGCAAGGGTTGGGGTTTGGACTCTCCCACATGATAGCTGAGCGTTATATTTAACTGTAAGTGCCCTTGTCCCATTAAGGCCAACTACCCAATCAGCCTCAGACCTTGCAACGGCTGCATGAAATAAATTTTCATATTCCCTTCCATCTTTAAGCTTGTTAAAGCCTTCCTTGATGGCCTTATCTGTTACAGAAGAAATCCAAAGCCTCTTGATAGGTTTTTTTACCCTTACCATTTCTAAAATCCATCGGGCAACTAATTCACCCTCCCGGCCTGCATCTGTAGCTATGACAATTTCCTTTACATCTTTTCTAAGCATTTGTTCCTTAACTGCATAAAATTGCTTGCTAGTTTGCTTAATAACTTCAAGCTGCATAGGTTCAGGTAGCATAGGCAAATCTTCCATATCCCATTTTTCAAACCTTTTACCATACTTTTCTGGATCAGCAAGGGTAACTAAGTGGCCAAGGGCCCAGGTAACAATGTACTTATCACCTTCAAAATATCCGTTACCTTTTTTCTTGCAATTTAAAACTCTCGCTATATCCCTTCCTACAGAAGGTTTTTCTGTCAATACTAATGATTTACTCATCTAAACATCCTCTCAAATTTCCTAGTTCATATCTTCATTATACACTATTTTCAGTTTACCACTCTAAGATTAGATTCTCTTATAATTTTTTCAGGTATAGGGTGGTCCATCTTCCAAACAATTTGTATAGGCTTGCTACCTGTATGTGAATGATAATTAGCATTTCCTAAAAATATATAAGGTGCAGTTTCATTGTAGAGTTTTTTATTTTCTCTTACAAATAATAACACTTTATGATTATCACTACTCTTGTTGATATATCTCTGTCCTGTTATTGTTTCAACTCCCGTATTGCTTTGCGATTCCCAATTAAATAATTCACTATTTTTTGCATAATCATTGTACATAGTAGAAGGCAAATAATCTTCTTCCATTTTATTAATGGTAATAAAGAAAATATCCGTATTTTTCTCTTCAATATACAAGACACCCTCACGTAATGGTTGCTCATATCTTTCATTTGTTCTACCAAATGCAACCATGATTTGTTGAATATTGTATGATGCATATATATCTAAGGGTACTTCTTTTTCTTCATATTCTATTTCAACCAATTTTATTTTTCTAAGATTATACTCTATTATCTCTAATAATTCATTTACAATATCAACATTATTAACTTTTAAATCTAATAAAGATTTTTTATAGGTCTTGGCAGGTTTTTTACCCCAAACTGTATAATGAAGCATACCAAGCATAATTTTTTCATTAAAGGTTAATTTATCTATGTCCTTTTCTTCTTTAAATATACTTCTAGCAAAAAATAATAATTTTTTAGAGTCTATACTTGAAAATCTTCTTAGGGCTTGTTTTAATTCTACCCTATCCCTTACTTTATATCCTTTTATGCATTCTGTTTCTGCCAATAATTTATAAAATGAGTACTTAGAATAAAATTTATCTTTGTCTATCCCATAATTGTCTAAAAAGTTTTTAAGATTAAGTTCATTTTTGAAATTATTTCCATAGTTTATTATCATTCTTCTTAGATCTCTAATATTAAAGATAGAAGATTGTATGTTATTGAGTATATAATCTTTAGCAATCTTTTCTAGTTTAATATGACATCCCGCAGGCATATTTGGAAATTCATTAAGTATTTCTTCCTTTATCCCATGTCTTGTTTTGCCAGTCAATGCCCTTAACTTAAAACTAAAGTCATAATTAGCATGTGCTTGACCTACAAAATCTAAAACTGTTAATGCTTCCTTATTATCAAATAGCCTTAAACCTCTTCCTAGTTGTTGAATAAATACAGTTAATGATCCAGTTGGTCTTAAAAACAAAACCGTATCTATCTCTGGTATATCTACTCCTTCATTAAATAAATCCACAGTAAAAATACAATTTATTTGTCCACTTTGAAGTTTCTCTTTTGCCAAGTTTCTCTCTTGATTGCTAGTGTTAGAATGCAGGGCTATTGATGGAATTCCAGCCTTATTAAATGAAGTTTCCATAAAGTTTGCATGGTTTATACTAACACAAAATCCAAGAGCTTTAAAGGTTTTCATATCCTTAAGATACTTTTTCATAGCATCAATTATTACCTGTATACGCTGTTTTGATTTAGTATATATATTTTCAAGTTCACTAACCTCATATCCCCCTCTTGACCATTTTAAGTTGCTTATATCTACAGGGTCTGTAACTCCAAAGTAGTGAAAGGGGCTTAATAGTTTTCTATTAATTGCATCTGACAACCTAATCTCAGATGCAATTCTATTATTAAAAAAATCTAAAATATTTTTGCCATCCATCCTTTCTGGCGTTGCTGTTAGGCCAAGTAAAATCTTAGCTTTAAAATAATCTATTATCTCTAGATATGAAGAAGCAGAAGCATGGTGGGTTTCATCTATGACAATATAATCAAAGTAGTCTTCTTTAAAACTCTTGTAGTTCTGATTTGATACTAATGTTTGTATTGACGCGAAAATATGGGTAACGTTAGTTGGGAATTTACCTCCAACCCATAAGTCACCAAAGTTCTGATCTTTCAATACATTCCTAAATGTGTATAGGCTCTGATCTAAAATTTCTTTTCTATGTGCCATAAACAGAAGTTTCTTATCTCCAGTTTTAATCTGTTCTTTATAATCAAATGCCGCAACCATTGTCTTACCAGTACCAGTTGC
>CAZSLV010000020.1:0-1204 GCA_964607545.1 uncultured Gudongella sp.
AGATCCTTCGCTTCGCTCTGGATGACAAGAAACTCTGAGATTCTAAATAAAAAGCATAAACCATTTACTTAATTGTCTTTAGTACCTGTATTGCTTTGTCTAGTTGCTTGTCTTTATCTTCTGTGTTTTCTACTTCTATATCGGGTTCTATGCCTACTCCGTGGATACTTGTGTAGTTGGGTGTTAGGTATTCTGCTGTTGTTAATTTTATTAGGGACCCGTTTTGTAGGGGTATCATATTTTGTATTATACCTTTACCAAATGTTTTCTTTCCTATTATAGTACCTGCTTTTCTGTCTTTAATTGCTCCAGCTAGGATTTCTGATGCTGAGGCTGATTTTTCATTTATTAATAGGACAAGGTCCTTATCTGGATATATTATAGTAGAGAAATATGAAATAGGAGCTTTTTCTTTTTCTTTTACATGGACTACGGGTCCTCTTTCTACGAATAGACTAGATATTTCTATTGCTTGGTCAAATAAGCCGCCTGGGTTATTTCTCACATCTAGGATTATCTTATTTATATTCTCTTTGTAAAAGAAGTCTAGGGCTTTTTTTACTTCTGTAGCTGATGTCTGGGTAAAGTCTATTAGTTTAATATAGCCAATGTCATCTGTTAGTTTTTCGTATTTGACTGGGTTTACTACTACTTCTTTTCTTATTATTTCAAAGTTTAGCTTTTTATTTTTTCTTAAAATTTCTAGTTTTACCGTGGTTCCTTCTTTTCCCTTTATTAACTTGGAAGCTTGGTCTAGGGTCATGTCTTTGGCATCTTTTCCATCTATACTTATAATAATATCTCCTGATAAAAGACCTGCCTTATCAGCTTGCGTTCCTTCTATAGGGTTTACTATTTCTATATATTCTTCTAATTTTTGGATGTAGACTCCTATCCCAGTGAAGGATCCAAAGATATTTGAGTAAACTTCTTCAGCTTCTTCTTTTGTGTAGTAGTCGCTATAAGGATCAAGGGACCTAAGCATGGCTTTTAAACTTGCTTCAGATAGGTCCTTATCAGAAATTTCAAAGGGGTAGGTTGCTTTTATAAACTTGTAGGTGTCTATTAGGAGTTCTAGATTGGCATCTTCTTTGTGGGTTTTTATTTCGTATAGTTCTAAGGAGGATGCTGTAGACAGTCCTGGGAGTATTGATGTTGCTATTAGGATTGATAGTAGTATGGATAGTAGTTTGTTTTTCATATT
>CAZSLV010000020.1:1304-3272 GCA_964607545.1 uncultured Gudongella sp.
GCTCGGAATGACAGGCGGTGGGACGCCTTTATGACAAGCTTTTAAAAGATTAAAAGAAATCAAATTAATTTGATTTCTTTTATTTGTCTTTTCATTGTGATTTGTGATTTCTGAATTTTTATTTGTTTTTCTATACAGTTTTCTTTAATAGTTCTTCCTCATCTGCTGGAAGGGTATTATTTTTGATGTTTGTTATATCTGTGTAAACCATTAGTAGGTAGTCATTTTCATCGCTAAATATGCTTACTGTGTATAGTCTATTTTCTTCTTTTACATAGTGGTCGAATTTTCTCCTGGTTTTTGGTAGCATGTGGTAGTGAAATTCTTTTAGGTCTAGGATTGAATCGTCTATTTCAAGTACTATATCTGTTAGTTTCATACCTAGGAGCTTGTCTGGACTTACCCTAGTAGCTGTTTTAAAGTTTTTACTTGTCTCAATTAGGACATAGTCCATAAATCTTTCATTTTCACTAAATAGGGCCTTGAATTTCATAAAAAAATCGTATTTTGACGGGTATTCCATTATCTCGCCTCCTCCTTACTTAAATATCTCAGCATCTTCTTTATCTTCTATTGGTATAAATTTAATATCTATATTTATAGGATATTTATTTATCATATCAAACCTTCTTTGGATTCTTTCTTCTATTATATCTTGTCCACCTTGTTTTACCCCTTCTAGGAGGATTAAAACTTGGGTGTCATTCCAAAAGGTATATATATCTCCCTTTCGAAGACTTGAAAATACTGTTTTACTTATAAGGTTGTTGAAGGCTTTTATATATTCTTCTTCCTTATAGTCATCTTCATAGTCTTTTAAGCTTATTAATCCAAGGTAGTCTCTTTTTTCTCCTTCTTTTCTCTTTCTCTTATAACTATTATATATTATCCTAAAGTATTCGCTATCAAATTTTACTGGTCCTGGTTTTTTTTCTTCTTCTAGCTTGCTAACTATACCCTTAGGCTCTAATTCTCTTTTACCCTTTATATATGTTTCTAACTTTCTTTGGATTTCTTTTATCGATGTAGAGTTTGAAATCCCTAGTCTTTTTTCAAAGTCATCTTTTAAGCTTAAAAATTCTTCTTCTGCTTCTTGAAGTTTACCTTGCCTTAAAAGGGTGTCTATTAAGATGGTTCTTAAGGATTCTTCATTTGGTTCAACCTTTATTGCTTTTTCTATTAATTCTACTATGTCATCTTGCATATTATGTATCTTATATATATCTATAAGTTTGTGGATGGTTTTTAAATACATTTTCCTGTAGTAGGACCTTACTGGGACTAGCCACATTTCATAATCGTATTTGGATAAATAATTTCCCTTGTATAAGTCTATTGCTTGATTGTATAGGTTAATTGCATTTTCAAGGTTTTCTTCTGGTTCTTTATCTGCTTCTTTTATAAGGTATTCCATTTCCTCTGCATCTATTGTAACACCATCTGCTACTTCAAGTATATAGTAGACTTCTTCAAAAGAAATTTTTAAGGTTTCATCTGGTAGCATTTCTTTTAAAAGTTGCCTTAACCTAAATATTTGACCCCTTATCATGTTCATGGGGTCTTGTGAACCACTATCCATCCAAAGATTTTCTATTATCGTTTCTGGAATTAACTCTTTGTTTTTAAAGGTTATAAAATACTCCAGTAACTTTATTAGTTTGGAGGACCTCTTTGATTCTGGTATTATTGATTTGTTATTCATTTTGATGTCAAAATCTCCAAGTAGACTTATATAGAGTTTCACCTTATTCACCCACCTTATAAGCTTTATATACCCAAATAGATTGGATAGTTGACACACGAAAAGTAGCTTTTTATGTATATTTTATTATTAAGTTTTGTTAATAAAATTATAACACAGTTTAGTTAATTAATATAGTATAAATGCAATGTATAATTTGCAATTCACAATTAAAAGATTAGAAGAAAGATTCCTCGCAGGCTCGGAATGACAAGATAAGATTCCTC
>CAZSLV010000020.1:3372-5898 GCA_964607545.1 uncultured Gudongella sp.
GGATTGGATTCCTCGCAGGCTCGGAATGACAAAGGACTAAAGGATTAGATCCTTCGCTTCGCTCTGGATGACAAAGATGCTTCGCTATGGATGACAGGGTTGGACCCTTCGGTTTACAAATAGAAAAAACTGGTGTCGAGTTTGGTCGACACCAGTTTTAAATTATACTAGTTTTCTTTTTACCATTTCTGTTACTACAAAGGTTGCTACATCTTCTGCGAAGGATCCTGTTCCAAAGCCTGCATCATAGCCTAGTTCTTTTGCTAGTTCGTGGCTTAGCCTTGGGCCGCCACAGACTAGGACTACCTTGTCTCTTAGGCCTTCTGCTTCTAAGAGTTCTACTAGTTCTGTTAGGTTTGGTATATGGACATCTTTTTGAGTTACTACTTGGGATACTAGTATGGCATCTGCCTTTAACTCAATTGCCTTGGCAACTAATTCTTCGTTTAAAACTTGGCTACCTAGGTTGTGGGATTCTACTCCTTCGTATCTTTCTAGGCCATAATGTCCAGCATAGCCCTTCATGTTAAAGATTGCATCTATGCCAACTGTGTGGGCATCTGTTCCTGTACAGGCCCCAATTATTACTACATCTCTTTTTATATTATCTTTAATATATTCTTCAATTTCGTGTTTTTCTAATACATCAACCTCTACCTTTGGTACTTCTATGGATGTATAATCAACATTATGGATGGTCTTTCCATACATTACAAAGTAAGTGTAGTTAATGCCTAGGTCTTTTGAATATACAACGGCTGGTTCTTCAAAGCCCATTTTCTTTACAAGCTGTCTAGCTGCTTCATTTGCTTCATCCCCATATGGTACTGGTAGGGAAAAACTCAACTGAACTGCCCCATCGTTCATAGTGTCCCCATATGGTTTTACCCTGGTTAAATCAACTTTTTGGATTTGTGACATTACCTTTCACCTCCAAGCATTAATTCAATAAATGGGTTAAAGTAGCCCTTGTCTTTTAAAGAAACTCCTCCTAGACCCTTTCCGCCTGTTCTTGACCTTCTTACTCCACCAAATCTTCCACCCTCTATTGTTTGGAAGAGGCCATCTTTTTCAATTTGATTTAGTAGGTCTGTGGCATCATTTAATACTTTCTTTGCCCTTGTTTGAATGACCCCACCTTCTTTAAATTCTATTTCATCGCTTAGGTGTCTAGCATTATTAAATACATACTGGGCATTTTCTATTGCAAGGTACCTATCGTGTATATGTGGTGTATGGATTGCCTCTGTTAGCATGCCAAGAAGTTGGATACCTTGGCCTGTCATTATGGATACCATATTAAACATTGCATTTTGCACATGGCCTTTAAATATATTTCCTGTCATAAACTTAGTTGGTGGCATGTACTTTAGGGGGGCCTTTGGGAATATTTCTCTAGCCATTTGGGCTTGGGCAAGTTCTAATAAAAAGCCATCTTCTAAGGTTGGTTCCATTTCAAAAGCATGGCCTAGGCCCATTTGTTCTTCTGGAAGACCTGCCTTTAGGGCAAATTGCTCATTTATAAACTGGGAGGCCAAAACTGTATGGGCTGCATCTACAGCATCATCTGTTGTAAGGTAGTTATCTTCCCCTGTGTTTATGATTATGCCAGCATAGCCATTTATAACCCTTGAGAAATATTGGTCTATTAGGGTTCTTTGCATATTTATATCCCTAAAGAGAATTCCATAAAGGGCGTCATTTAACATCATATCTACCCTTTCAAGGGCCCCCATGGCTGCAATTTCTGGCATACATAGGCCTGAGCAGTAGTTGGTTAATTTAATATACCTTTTTTCTTCTTCCCCAACTTCATCTAGGGCTTCTCTCATAAGTCTAAAGTTTTCTTGGGTTGCATAGGTTCCTCCAAAGCCTTCTGTGGTTGCCCCATATGGAACATAGTCTAGGAGGGACTGGCCTGTTGTCCTTATTACTGCTATTATATCCGCCCCTTGCTTTGCTGCTGCCCTTGCTTGGACTACGTCTTCATGGATATTACCTGTTGCAACTATAACATAAAGGTTGGGTGTTTTTGATGGTCCAAAGGCCTTGATGTAATCTTCCCTAATTTTCTTTTCTGCATCTATAATTTTCATGGTTTTTTTAGCTACTTGGGTAACTACTTCTTTAATATCTTCTTCGTTTTTAGCTGGAAGTCTTGTGATGTCTACTTCTCCAATTGCAATTTTTTCTGCAATTTCTTGTGGGCTTAGGTCTAGGTTTAACATGGCATTTCCTATCCAATAGGCTGCCCCTCTTTCTAAGCCTCCCCCTTCAACAATGTTATCAACAACAACATTTGGTAGCGGTTTTTCTATTTCATCTACTCCATCAATTCCAAGTAGTCTTACTATGGTTCTTTCAGTTGATACTGTTGTGTGCTTGTCTATAAATAATTGTACATCTTCTGCTATATTTTTTGCTGATGTACGGGATGCTTTGATTTTTTCTAAATCAAGGTTAAGTTTTGACAAAATTGTTCACTCCCCTTTCTTGGTCTTTATTGTTTGCGGATGGACAGAGTCG
>CAZSLV010000020.1:5998-11461 GCA_964607545.1 uncultured Gudongella sp.
TTGGTGTCATCCAGAGCCTAGTTTAATAGTAGCGACATGAGGCCGTTCTTACTATTTTTGAGATTTTTCTTAATCCATTAATATCTCTTCTGCTAATTTTAGTATTTCTTTTTTTAGGCCCATTATTTTTGCTATATTTATTGCATCTCTTGGGATGGCTGTTGTTTTGTCAACTTTTTTTAGTCTGTAGTCCATGTGTTTGTTGATTATTTCCATTCCATCTCCACTTGTGATTTCATCTTCTAATTCTTCTACTTTTAATTCTGATAGGCCTACAACTTGCAAGTGTTGGATGCCTTCTAGGTCTGCCACATTGTCGTAGTGGGTTGTTAGAAGGGTTATGGCTGGCTTATTTATTAAGTACTTTGCTATTGCCTTTGAAATTGCATAGCCTTCTTCTGGGTTCGTCCCCCTAGCAAGTTCATCTATAAGGATAATTCCTTGTTCATCTGCCCTTTTTATTGCATCGCTAACTACCCTAACTTCTCCTCCAAAGGTTGATAGGCCGCTGTCTGTTGACTGCATATCCCCTATGGATGATTTAATATAGTAGGAAAGGCCTAGCTCCATATCTGATGCTGGCACATACATGCCGTAGTGGGCCATGGCACTTAGAAGGCCTACTAATTTTAAGCTTATGGTCTTCCCCCCCATGTTGGCTCCTGTTATACATGCAACTCCTTCATTTAGAGAAATTGTAATTGGGGTAAAATTCATTTGCTTTTTTTTCAAGAGGTTTTCTATTTTAGGGTGTCTTCCATCCTTAATATATATTGTATGGTCATCTATGATCTTAGGCTTTACCCCATCTAGGTCAATTGCCAGCTTGGTTTTAGCTAGTAAAAGATCTAGTTTGCCTATGCTTAGCATATTCCTATAAAGTTCCCTTCTTTTCTTACCTACTTCTTTTGATAAAAACTCCCTAATCTTCATTTCTTCCTTTTCTTCCTTGTCTCTTAGGAGTTCAAGTTCTCTTTCTGCAGCAGAGATTTCATTTGTAGGTATAATAGTAAACTTTATATTTAAGTAGGTTTCTGAAACATAGGTTAAGTGTTGGTAGGTCTTAATTGTCTTTAAAAGGTCCTTATTTTCCCTTGCTACGACAACTGAATTATCGGGTCTTAAGTCTAGGTTAAGGTCTTCTTTTACCTTTTCTTTTATTAGCCTTTTTTGACTCCTAATAAAGTTATCTCTTTCTTTTTTTCTCTTTCTTATTTCTCTTAAATCCTCTGAGTAGGCATCGTAGATATAAAAGGTTGCAATTTTTGTATCTTCTGGGTCTAGTAATTTTTCTAAGCTAGGGATTAATTCAATCTTTGTATCCTTAAAGGATGGAATCTTTTCTTTTTCTATTTGGGTTTTTAAACTTCTTAAAAGGGATAAAAAGTTTTTTATCTCAAATAGCTCCACATCTTGTAGGATAAAGCCATCCATGGCCCTTTTAGTTGACTGCCTTAAGTCCTTTATATGACTTAGGATATTGTTAAATTCCCGCCTTATATTGTTGTTTTTTATAAAGGGAAGGTAGGATTCTATCATGTTTAGGTGGTCTTTTACCAGGTCTTCTTGGCCCTTAACATAGGGTTTCATCCTTGTCTTTAAAAGGGACCCATAGGGGGTTAAGACATCTATTTGATTTAATATATATTGAAAGTCTATTGCACTTTTTGTTGCTTCATCCATAAACATCCTAGTCACCTCCTAGCATTATGTCCATTACTGGAATGTCTTTTATATACTCCTTCATCTTTTCTAAAAAGCTCTTGGGCTCGAAAAAATATCCCGATGGGGAATATGGATTTATGGTAATCCCAATTAAGTTAATTGGGAAAACTACCTTTATGCTAATCTCCATCCTCTTAAAGACTAGGTAGTCTTTTGGTGGTATAAAGACCTTGGTCCCATCTGCTACTACTATATCTATGTTTTTATAGGCCCTTGTTGATCTTGTTATATCATCAAGGGTTCCCCTTACAAGAGACCCTGGTAAAATGAGGACCCTAGAATCTTCATCTAGGTATTCTCCTATCTTGTGGCCTTGGCCTAGGGCTGTATCAAGGGGGATTTCTTTTACCCTCATATTATTGTCAATTATCCCAATCTTATTTTTAAATATTAGGTCTTTTGACTTTTCTAGGTAGTCTTTTGAAACTTGAGGCAGGGATAATAGGCCAACTGTGTGGATAGTTTCTTCTAGTACCCTATTTATATCTCTTGATAGGATGGCACCTGATGATAGGATAGTTGCTTCTGATATGGCAGGGGCTGCTGATGATTTTCTGTCTATGGCCCCATCTATAACTACAAACCTTGCCCCAAGGGCCAGCATCCTATCGCATACATCCCTTATATCTTTTAGGGTTTGAGGTCCAGCTATTTCTATATAGCCTGGGGATTTGACCCTTCCTATAACAACATTTCCAAGAGGGGTTGCATAGGGGGTGACTTTTAAGATTTCTATGCTTGCATCTCCCATTTCTAAAAGGCCAGTTGTAGTTGCTATGATTGTGTTTTCTTCTGCAAAGATCCTTGGCTTTTCAGTTTCTGTTACCCTATCTAGGGATTCTCCATCACGGCCAATTGAGGTCATACCTATTGGTATGCCCTCTTCCATGGCCTCTTGTATAAGTCTGTTTAGGGTTACAGTTTTACCTGAGTTTTTGCTCATCCCTATTATTGATACTATTCTGTACTTATCCTTTATTAGGTGGAGTAAAGACATCGCCTCTCTCCTTACTTGTTATAATTTTTGCTTCTTTCAGTTCTTTCTAAATAGCTTGGTTGAATGGTCTTTATTTCTGTTCCTTGCATTAATTCAGCAACGCCAGAGGTAGTTGATTTTTTCTTGCCTTGGCAAACATCACATTGGCACTCTTCTTCTAGGTGGTTTGGCTCTGCATAAGTTGTTATAACCCCTTCGTAGTTTCTTAAGACTATCTTAGTAGGTGATTGGGATATAACATACTGTGGCATTACTGGAGTTTTTCCTCCTCCACCAGGTGCATCTACAACAAAGGTTGGAACAGCATAACCTGATGTATGGCCTCTTAGGGCTTCAATAATTTCAATTCCTTTTGATACCTTGGTTCTAAAGTGCTCTATACCATTTGAAAGGTCACATTGGTATATATAGTAAGGTCTTACTCTGATTTTAACTAACTTTTGTACAAGGTCTTTCATAATATGTGGACAGTCGTTTATTCCACGAAGTAGTACTGATTGGTTTCCTAGAGGAATACCTGCATCAGCTAACTTTCTACAAGCTTCTGTTGCTTCTGGTGTAATTTCATTTGGGTGGTTAAAATGAGTGTTTAACCAGATTGGGTGGTATTTCTTTAGCATATTTACAAGGTCATCAGTAATTCTTTGTGGCATTACTACTGGTACCCTTGAACCAATTCTTATTATTTCTACATGTGGAATTTCTCTTAATTTCTTTATAACATACTCTAGCCTATCATCTCCAACTAAAAGTGCATCTCCTCCTGAAAGTAAAACGTCTCTTACTTGTGGAGTGTTTCTTATATATTCAATTGCTGCATCTATTCTTTCAATTGGTGCTCCCATATCGTTTTGTCCAGCAAATCTTCTCCTTGTACAATGTCTACAATACATTGAACATTGGTCTGTTATTAAGAATAAGACCCTATCTGGATACCTGTGGGTTAAGCCTTCAACTGGTGAGTCCACATCTTCATTTAGAGGGTCATCCATATCAGATAGAGATTCATGAGTTTCCATGATAGTTGGTACTGCTTGCATTCTTACTGGGTCCTTAGGATTTTCTGGGTCCATTAGGGATGCATAGTAAGGGGTGATTCCAACCCTAAATTTCTTAAGTACTTCTGAGATATCTCTTTCTTCTTCTTCTGTAAGTTTAATTACCTTTCTTAGGGTTTCTACATCGACAATCCTATTTCTTACTTGCCATTTCCAGTCATCCCATTCTTCTTTAGTTACGTCTTTGTATATTTCTATGTCTTTATAGTTTCTCATTAGTTTTCAACCTCCAGTTTTTTTTCGATGAGCGGACAGGGGGACAGGTTCCTTGTCCTGGTCGGATAGACAGAGTCGTCTATCCCTACGTCTTTTCTGGATAGACAGAGTCGTCTATCCCTGCGGATGACCCCTAGTCATCTCGACTTTTCTTGTGTATTGTCTTTTCTTACGCGTATAGTTCTGTGAATATTTTTTTCAACTCTTCTGATTCTCTTAGTAGGTTTAGGGATATGGCAGCGTGGCCTTTTGTATATCCATTTCCTACTATCATGTTGACATCCTTACCTACGCCTTCTGCACCTAGGGCAGCCTTTGTAAAGTTTGTTGCCATAGAGAAAAAGTAAACTACTCCACCGTCTTTTGTCATAAGGATTGATGTCATTTCTGTGTTTGGTATATTTACAGTATTTATAACTACATCTGCCATTTGGCCATTAGTTAATTCTGAGATTGTTTCCATAACTTGAACTGCATTTGTTGCATCTACTACTGCATATTCATCTGCAAGGTTAGCATCTTTTGCTCTTTGTACAGTTTTTTCCCTGCTGCCTAGGCAAATTACCTTGCCTGTAACTCCTGCTCTTTTCTTTGCTTCATATAAGCAAAGCATACCTGATTTTCCTGTCCCACCTAGTACAACTACTGTATCTCCAGGTTTAACAAGCTTAGCAGTTTGTGCTGGTGCTCCAGCTACATCTAGTACAGAAAGAGCTAGGTTTTCTGGCATATCTTCTGGAAGCTTGGCATAGATTCCTGATTCAAATAGAATAGCCTTTCCTTTTATATCAACTTGGTCTATATCTTTTCTAATTTCTCCAAAGCCATCAATCCTAAGAGGGGTAAGGGATAGGGATACAAGGGTTGCTATCTTATCTCCAACTTTTAAATCAGTAGTATCTTTAATGGCATCTCCAATTTGTTCAACAACACCAATAAGCATTCCACCTGATCCTGTTACTGGGTTTTGGTGCTTACCTCTTTCTGCTACAATGCCCTTCATTATGTTTTTTATTTCTTCTATGTCACCCTTTGCTTGTTCTTTAATTTGCGTAAAGCTTGCAGAGTCTACATTTAAGGTTTTAACATCAATAAGTATTTCGTTGTCATAAATTTCCATGTTATTGTCTATTTTTAATGCTGGTTGTGGCAGAACACCCTTTGGTTCAATAACCCTGTGCGTTCCATATGGATTTCCTTTTCTCATATAATCTCCTCCTAGTATTGTTTATTGTATTTATTCTTATAACTTTATTAATGCAAATTCCATGCCAAGTCCTGTGGTGGCTTGAAATCGGCTTATATGCTCATTCTTGTTTTTGGATTTGATATTTATTTAACAAATAATGCTGGATTTTGGGCAGTTGGGTTAAACAGGCCCCTCGGATAGACAGTGTCGTCTATCCCTACAATTTGGTCGAGCTTCTCCTGGGAAGATAAAGATTCTTCGTCGCGGGGCTCCTCTTA
>CAZSLV010000020.1:11561-16243 GCA_964607545.1 uncultured Gudongella sp.
AGATTCTTCGTCGCGGGGCTCCTCTTAAATGACAGAATCATTACATGGCTCTTCTTAAATGACAATAGGTGTATCAGGCCCCTCGGATAGACAGTGTCGTCTATCCCTACAATTTGGTCGAGCTTCTCCTTAAAGCTTATATTTACCTATCTTATATTGTAGGGTTTGTCTTGGGATTTTTAGCAGTTCTGCAGAATGGGTTATATTGCCATTTGTTCTTCTTATGGCTTCTTTTATTAGGCTTTTTTCTGTGTCTTCTAGGACCTTGTTTAGGGACATATCTATATCATTAACCTTACCTTTACTTAAATTGTTTTTTATCTTTAGGGGGAGTTCATCAGTATCTATAATTTCTACATCATAAATACTCATTATCCCTTCAATCAAGTGTTCTAGCTCTCTTACATTACCCTCCCATGGGTAGTCCATAAAGACTTCTAGGGCTTCTTTAGATATTCCCTTTACTTCTTTATCCATCTTTTGATTGTATTTTTCTATAAAGAAGTGGGTTAGGGTTTCTATGTCATCCTTTCTCTCCCTAAGTAGGGGGATGGTGAAGGAAATGACATTTAGCCTATAGTATAGGTCCCTTCTAAGTTGTCTTTTTTCAACTGCTTCTTCAGGGGGAAGGTTGGTTGCAGCTATTATTCTAACATCAACATTTTTTATCTTTGTTCCCCCAACCCTTCTAATGTTGCCATCTTGAAGAACCCTAAGAAGTTTAGCTTGGAGTTCAAGGGGCATGGAGTTTATCTCATCTAGGAATATGGTCCCCTTATCTGCTAGTTCAAATAAACCTGGCCTATCTTCTGCCCCTGTAAAGCCTCCTTTTGTAGTTCCAAAGAGGATTCCCTCTAGGAGGTTAGCAGGCATGGCTGCACAGTTTTGTGTTATAAAGGCATTGTGCCTTCTCTTTCCTCCATTGTGAATTGAATGGACAAAGAGTTCTTTACCAGTTCCTGTATCTCCTGAAACTAGGACTGGGGCATCACTATCTGCAGCCTTTTTAGCTAGGCTTTTTAATTTTAATATTTCTTTATTGTTGCCTACTATATCGTAGAAGGTATATTTGGCTGACTCCTTGTCTTTTTTAGACTTACTTGTATTGCTATAAATTTGAGTTTGTAGGTCTACTATCTTTTCTGATAACTCCCTTACCTGGGTTATATCTTTAGAGATTTCTATAGCTCCCATAATTTTATTTTTACTTTTTATAGGGATAGATGAATTTATGGTCGTTATCTTCTCCCCCTTGTAGTTCACGAAGGTTTGTTCCTTTTTTAAAATTGGCTCACCCGTCCTTATAACTGTAAGTAGGGTGGATGTTTCTTCATTTAAGGATGGATATATTTCTATTAAATGCCTACCTACAGCATTTTGCTCATCTACCCCATCTATCTCTTGGGCAAAGGAATTATAATATATGATTTTTCCGTTTTCATCAATTATGTGGAGTCCTTCTTCTAAATAATCTAAAATTTCTACCATATTTTCTTGGAAGAATAGTTTTTTCATTTCTACCTCCTTGGGTATGCTCATTTTTCGGCACCGCTGCCGAAAAGCAAGCAGGGTTTCCCCTGCTTAACTTTATTTTACATCATATTTTATTTTTTATCTAGGCTTTTTAGAAAGTCTTTTAATTTTTAACATTAAGCCTAGGGTTAGGGCTACAACACCCAGTATTTCCTATATTCTACAACCAGAGCTTTATTCTTAACATTTAAGTATTTATAATACTCAAATAAATCTATGACTAGTTTTTCACTAAATGATTTAACAATTAATACCTATATAGTCCTACCACTAAATACAAAGGGAAAGCTTTCTTTAAGCTTTTTCTCTGCAAATTTAAGATAATCTAAGTCATCATACAATCCAAATACAGAAGCACCACTTCCACTCATTAATGATCCAAGGGCCCCGTTTTTTATCATTATTTCTTTTATTTCTTGTATCTTTGGGTGTTCCTTTATAATATTATCTTCCATTACATTATACATATTATTTGCAAGAGACCTTATGTCATTACTTTCTACATATTCTATGATCTTATTTATCCTATTTACTTCTTTAGATAAGTTTAATTTGCTATAGGCATAGGCTGTTGAAATTTGAAAACCTGGGTTTCCTATAAGGATGGCCTTGTCTTTAAAAGCTCTTAGGCTAGTTAGCTTCTCCCCTATTCCTTCTGCTAGGGCTGTGCCACCCATTATGCAATAGGGTACATCTGCCCCTATCTTTATTCCTATCTCCATAAGGTCCTTTTCTGATAAGCCTAAATCCCATATTTTATTTAAGGCTTTTAAGGTTGAAGCACAATTTGTAGAACCTCCTGCTAGGCCTGCTGCAACTGGTATTCTTTTTTTGATATGGGCCCTTATGCCAATTTTTGTATTTGCTAACTTTGCTAGTTCTTCCCAGGCCCTATAGACTAGGTTAGTTTCATTAGTAGGGACATCATTATTGTCGCAAGTTATTATAACCCCACTTTTATTCTCACTTATTGTTACTTGGTCCATAAGATTAATTTGTTGCATGATGCTTTTTATTTCATGGTATCCATCATCTCTTTTTTTTACCACATCTAAAGAGAGGTTTATTTTTGCATATGAATCTTCTTTTTCTATCATTATAGGTCTCCTACTAGTCAATTTTAAGAGTATTATATCATATATCTAAATAACTTTATTCAAAAATGAAAAAAACCTACCACTAGGGTAGGTTGCATTAAGAAATATTTACAAGGCTTTCAGCTTCTCCTAATACAGTTACTTCTACTGTCGAAGTAAGTACATCTGAGTAAGTGTATGTTACTGTCCTTGAACTGTCATATTCGTTTAATATCCTTACTACAAATAGGTTTGGGTATGCTGATTCTAGTACGCCTTCCTTAACAGTAGTCTTCTTTCTTCCCCTGTTAGCTTTAAGCATAACCTTCATACCAATGCATTCTTCTAAGTCTTTTTTGATCTGAGCTACACTAGTCATATTAATATAAAACCACCTTCCATTTCATTCTCCCAAACTCTGGGGACAGAAGGAGTGTGTTAGACACCCATCATGGTTCTATAATACCACATACTGGTATATTTGTCAACAAACGGATTATTATACTATTATACCCGGTCTTTGTCAATTAAACTCTTATTTTTAATTCTTTACAAATTCTTAATATCTTTTTTTATAAATTAAGCAATAAGGTTGCAATTGAAAAATAAACTGTCAGGGTTATGGCATCAACAAAAGTTGTTATTAAGGGACCTGCCATTATGGCTGGGTCTAGTTTTAACTTTTTAGCTAAAAGAGGGGCCATACTGCCTAACATCTTAGCTATTGTCACAGTTACAATAAGGGTAAGTGAAACAGTTAAGGAAACGGCAAAGCCTGCTTTTGAAATTAACATTAACCTTGCAAAGTTAACACCAGCTAGGGTTATGCCTACTAAAATGCTTATTCTAAACTCTTTCCACAAGACCTTAAGGCCATCTGACATTTCTATTTCCCCAGTTGCAAGCCCCCTTATTATAAGGGTTGAAGCTTGACTACCTGAAGATCCCCCTGTATTCATAAGCATGGGCATAAAGCTTGCTAGGATTACAACTGTGCTTAGGACACTTGCATAGGATTCTATGATGTAGGCTGAGGTTGTCGCTGCTATCATTAGGACCAAAAGCCACACTATCCTCTGCTTGGCTAGGTCAAATACGCTTGTGGACATGTAGGGGTCTTCAGAAGGGACAATAGCTGCCATCCTCTGAAAGTCTTCTGTTGCTTCTTGTTCCATTACATCCATAATATCATCAACAGTTATAATTCCAGTTAGCCTGCCCTCTGTGTCAACTACTGGCAGGGCTAGAAACCCATATTTTATAAATACATTTGCAACAGTTTCTTGGTCATCGTGGGTGTTAACATATATAACTTCATCTTCCATCAAATCGTCAATTATTGCATCTTCATCTGATACAACAAGCAACCTAAGGGAAATAAAACCTTCCAGTTTCCTGTTCCTATCGGTTACATAGGTTGTATAGACAGTTTCCTTTGTTAAGCCTATTTCCTTTATATGGGCCATGGCTTCTTTTACTGTCATCCTCTTTCTTAATTCCACATATTCAATGGTCATTAAGCTACCAGCTGAATCTGGTGGATACTTTAAGAATTGATTAATAAGCTTTCTTTCTTCGGCTGTTGAAGACTTTAAGACCTTGTTTACTAGGTTAGCTGGCATTTCTTCTATCAAGTCTATCATATCATCAAAGAACAACTCATCTAGGATGTACTCTAACTCTTTATCTGTGATAGCATTTACTATATTGCTTTGTTGTTCAACGCTAAAATGTGCAAATACTTCAACTGCCAGGTCTTTTGGCAGCATCCTAAAGATTAAGAGGGTATTGTGCAGGTCCAATTCATCCATGATTTCTGCTATGTCAACCTCATTCATCTCTTCTAAAATTTTCTTTATTTGAATGTACTTTTTCTCTTCAACTAATTGTAAAATATCTCTTTCATCCATGCTCTTCCTCCTTAAAATCTACTTTAAGAGGAACCTATGATAGAAGTTTCTGATCATGGTTCCAATTATTAAAATATGAGTACTCGGGTGGGGACTTGAATCCACAATCATCACTTCCTTTTTATTTTACTTTATTTATATATTATACCACGGAGAAGATACA
>CAZSLV010000020.1:16343-24405 GCA_964607545.1 uncultured Gudongella sp.
TTGTGATTTATTTTAGCTTGAGGTTAAAATCTTTTTTTTAGGGTAAATTAGGTAAAGAAAAGGTTTGACTATTATACCCCACCCGGGTATAATAGGACTTATGATAATATTTTAAGGGAGGCTTTATTTATGAATGAAGTAATTGTATTTTCAAGTTCTACATGTCCATATTGCACACTAGCAAAGAATCACTTAACTGAAAAAGGGGTAGCTTTTGTAGAAAAAAATGTTTCTACAGATAAGGAAGCTAGAAAAGAACTTATGGCTATGGGCCATATGGGAGTTCCTGTAGTTGTAATAAATGGAACTGAAGTTGTAGGATTTGATAAGGATAGGATAGACACCCTGTTAGATACAAAATAAATTATGTAAATAAAAAAAGCTGAGGTATTTTATATACTCCAGCTTTATTTTTTTAAAGATTTTTTAATTATTTAATGCTGTCATTAGCTTATCTAAATCAAGTCCGTGTACCATTGCAGCTTCTTCAAGGCTTTCCATTTGGCTAGAAGGACATCCAACACATCCCATACCAAATCTTAGCAAAGTTTCAATTGCCTCAGGCTTTTTTCTTATTAGTTCGCCAATTAGCATATCTTTTTTAACTTCCATGAAATATTTCCCTCCTTTTAATTCATAGTAATATAGTAGCATATAAAATGAGAATTGGCTATAATAATTTTAAAATTAACAAATATTGTTTTTACCCTAGTTTTAAATTTACCTTGTCTGGATATATATATATTGAAGGCTTTGTTTTAAAATAGGTTGACACAATATTATTTGTGTTGTAGAATGAATTGTAATACCATATGGGGGTATCCCCGAAGGAGGAATATAATGAAAATTGAAGTTACTAATGAAGCTAAAAATGAAATATCTAAAGTTCTTTCTAATGAAAAAAATGCAGGTAAATTATTAAGAATTTATATCGCAGGCTATGGTTGAGGTGGTCCAAGTTTTGGATTAGCTCTGGATGAAGCTAAAGATGAAGATATAGAAGTAAAAGTAGATGACCATAACTTTATAGTAGAAGATATTATCACAGAAAGTTTTGATGCTTTTACTGTTGATTTTAGCGACAATTGGTTAAGAAGAGGCTTTACCGTTTACCCAACGGGAGCACCTGCATCTAGTTGTTAGTTAAAAAGCTCTGATTTTAAATCAGAGCTTTTTTAATTGCCTTAATTCTAGCGACAACCTTATATAATCTTCCATGCTTAGGTCTTCCCCTCTTAGGGTTTCATCTATTCCTGCCCTTTTTAAGCCCTCCCTTAGTTCATCTTTTTCAATATCTAAATCAAAGCTTGAAAGGGAATTTATTAAGGTCTTTCTCCTCTTTGAAAAGGCTGCTTTTACTAAGTGAAAGTAGTTTTCCTTATTAGCTAGGGGGGTTTTATCCTTTAATTTTAAATTAATAACAGCGCTATCTATACTAGGCCTTGGCATAAATACAGTTTTTGGCACTGTCATTAGGATTTTTGGATCTGTATAAAATTGGACAAATAAGGATAGGGACCCGTACTCTTTTGTGTGGGGTCCTGCAACTATTCTTTGGGCTACTTCCTTTTGAACCATAACGCTTATTGATTCTATGGGAAGTTCAGATTCTATTAGCTTAGCTATAATTGGAGTTGTAACATAGTAGGGAAGGTTTGCTACAATCTTTACCCTTAAACCCTTACACTCATCTTTTATTAGCTGATTTAAGTCAACCTTTAAGACATCTTCATATATTATTTTAATGTTATCATAGGCTTCTAGGGTTTCTTCTAATATTGGTTTTAGCCTATTGTCTAGTTCTATTGAAATTACTTTTTTAGCATTTAAGGCTAGTTCTTCTGTTAAGGTACCCATGCCTGGCCCTATTTCTATAACGCAATCTTCCTTACTTATCCCTGCTAGATAAACAATTTTTCTTACAGTATTTCCATCTATTAAAAAATTTTGCCCAAGCCCTTTTGAAAAGTAAAAGCCATGCTTATCCAAGACTTCCTTTACCTGCTTTGGGGAATAAAGCCTTTTAGTATCCATCTTTTTCTATCCTTTCCATGGCCTTTAAAAACTCTTCTCTTGTAATTCCAAGGTTATTTAACCTGTTAAGGAGTCCCTTGGCATTAGTGTAACCAATTCCAAGTAGGGCCCCTAGTTTTTCTCTTTTTTTACTAGCACTTTCTGACCCTGCTAAGCCAAATAAGATAAGGTCATTTTTATCAAAGACTTTTTCAGCCTCAATATTATTTGGCCTTGCCTTTTTTATTGCCTCCCTAATATCATCTGGCCTTGCATTTTCTACCCCAATATTACCCTTTTTTATGGCCTTGTTTTGGGGTAGGTAGGCATGCTTTGCATCAGGTATATGTTTTGAAAGGTCTCTTCGTATCCTTTCACCCTCAAAGTCAGGGTCAAGAAGGATTATTAGGCCCCTTCTTTCTTGGAGGGACTTTAGGGTTTTTATTAGTTTCTTTCCATAGTTAAAGCCATTTGTAGATATTATCTCACAATCTAAGCTGGCCTTAACAGCACTTATATCATCCTTACCCTCAACTACTATTACTTCCTTAATCATCTTTACACCTTCTCTATACCTAGGAGACTTAGTAAATTTTCACTTGTAGCCCTGGCTATTTCTTCATAGCTAGTGTTTCTTAATTCACCTATTGTTTTAGCAACATACTTAACATACATGGGCTCGTTTCTCTTTCCCCTGTAGGGTTCTGGAGTTAGGTAGGGGGAATCTGTCTCTATTAATAGTTTATCTAGGGGGATTTTTTTTGCCACTTCTTTTGGTACCCTAGCATTTTTAAAGGTGACAGGTCCTCCTATTGCAATATAAAAACCCAACTTAATATATTCCATAGCCATTTCATAGGAACCTGAATAACTATGGAGGATTCCCCTTAGGGGTTTTTTAAGTGAAGCTTCTTTTAATATATCAAAGGTTTCTTGACTTGCTTCCCTAGAGTGAATTACTATTGGCATATCTAGTTCCTGGGCTAGTTCAACCTGTCTTATAAACCACTTTCTTTGTATATCCCGAGGGGAGTTATCATAGTAAAAGTCTAGGCCAATTTCTCCTATGGCTACAACCTTATCTTCTTTTGCCATTTTTCTTAATTCACTTAAGTCTGAACCTTCTAAGTCTTTTGCCGAGTGGGGGTGGACCCCAACTACAGCATATATATTGTCGTATTTTTTAGCTAGATCTAAGCTTGCCCTACTTGTCTTTATATCTGCCCCAATATTTAAAACTAAATCAACACCATTTTCTTTAAGGGATTTTATTAACATATCCCTATCTGGGTTAAACCTCTTATCATCTAAATGAGCGTGACTATCTATTAGCATTATTACCTCCTATGATACAATTGAACCATCTTCTATATCTTCAAGGGTTGATAGCATGGTTAAGTTACCTTCCTTATCTTCTGCTGCAAGGATCATTCCCCTTGATTCAATCCCCCTTAATTTTACTGGCTTTAGGTTTGCAACCACTATTACCTTTTTACCAATTAAGTCTTCTTTCTTATACCACTCTTTTATTCCAGAAACTACTGTTCTTGTCTCTTCTCCTACCTTTAAGGTAAGGACTAGCAACTTATCTGCCTTAGGGTGGTCTTCACAGTTTATTACCTTGGCAACCTTAAATTTAACTTTAGCAAAGTCATCTATGGTAATTAATTCTTCTTCTTTTATCTCTTCTTTTTCTTCTTTTAAACTTTCTTTTTCTTCCACTTTTTTAGCTCCTTTATCTTGTGTCCTTTTTTCTATAAGGGCGTCATTTGATGCATTTAACCTTACTAATTCCTTTTCAATTTCAAGTCTTGGGAATACTATTTCTCCCTTTTCTACTTGTGAGCCTTCTTTAATAAGGCCCCAGGTCTTAGCATCATCCCATATTGCTTCTTCTTTGATTCCAAGTTGCTTTCTTATTTCATTTGATGTCTTTTCCATAAATGGCTTAATTAAGATAGAAACTATCCTTAAACTTTCTGAAAGATTGTATAGGACTGTATCTAGCCTATCAAAGTTTTCTTCCCTACCTAGGACCCATGGCATGGTTTCATCTACATACTTATTGGTCCTTCTAATTAACTTCCATACCTCTTCAAGGGCATTTGAAAAGTTTAACTCATCCATATATGCTTCTACCTTCTTAGCAGCAGAAGTTCCCATCTCTACCAGGCTTTCATCTATATCTTCCTTAGCCTTTAGAGATGGCATAGCCCCTTTCTTGTACTTTTCTACCATGGATACTGTCCTACTTAGGAGGTTACCAAGGTCATTTGCAAGGTCAGAATTTAACCTTTGTAAAAACTTTTCTCTTGAAAAGGACCCATCTTGGCCAAATGAAAACTCTCTTAACAAAAAGTATTTAAAGGCATCTATCCCATAAAGCTCAATTATAGGTTCTGGATAAACGACATTTCCCTTAGATTTTGACATTTTATCATCTTCAAATAGGATCCACCCATGACCAAAAACTTTCTTTGGAAGGGGTAGTTCTAGAGCCATTAAGAGGGCTGGCCAAATTATAGTATGGAAACGCACAATTTCTTTTCCTACTAGGTGGACATCAGCAGGCCAAAACTTTTTAAAATTCTCATCATCTTCAGAGTCATAACCAAGGGCTGTAAGGTAACATGAAAGGGCATCTATCCATACATAAATTACATGTTTTTTATCAAAGGGAACCTTTACTCCCCAGTCAAAACTAGACCTTGAAACGCTTAAGTCATCTAGCCCATCCTTTAAAAAGTTATTTATCATTTCATTTTTCCTGCTAGGAGGTTGAATAAATTCTGGATTTTCTTCATATAATTTTAATAATTTATCCCTATATTTTGAAAGCCTAAAAAAGTATGCCTCTTCCTTTGCAAGGTGGGTTTCTTTTCCACAATCTGGGCACTTGTTTCCATCATTAAGCTGGGATTCTGACCAAAAGGATTCACATGGGGTACAATAAGCCCCCTCGTACTCATCCTTGTAAATTTCTCCCTTATCGTAAAGCTTTTGGAAAATGTTGGCTACGGCCTTTTCATGGTGGTCATCGGTTGACCTTATAAATGAATCGTAGTCGATTTCTAGCATTTCCCAAAGCTTTTTAATATCTACTACAATCTTATCTACATAGGCCTTGGGGCTCATGTTATTTTCATCAGCTTTTTCCTGTATTTTTTGACCGTGTTCATCTGAACCAGTTGTAAAAAAGACATCATAGCCTTGGAGCCTTTTATACCTTTTAATAGTATCTGCAGCGACTGTGGTGTAAGTATGACCTATGTGGAGATTATCACTTGGGTAATAAATTGGTGTTGTTAAATAAAATGTTTTTTTCATATGACCCTTCCTTTCTTATATAAGAATTTCAAAAACAAAAAAACCTCCATCTCTATAGAGACGAAGGTAAACTTCGCGGTACCACTCTAATTATTATAGCTTCACAACTATAAACTCAGTAGGTTTAAAACCTTGCAGGTTAACGACTGCCTCCGTCACAATCTTTCTAGATCATGCAATTTCAGGACCATGTTCGGCAGCTTTCGTTTATTGGGGTTTCACCTATCCCCAACTCTCTTTAAAACGAGGTAACTCCTACTCTTCCCTTCACTATCTTTAAATATCAATTACTAATAATTATAGCTTAAAATGTGGATAAGTCAAGTTTTTGCTTATTTTTTTGCGTTTAGCACTTTAAAGTGGGTATACTTTTAGTATGGAAGTTTGGCTTTTTTAAAAGGAGGTAACTAAAGATGCGAAAAATACTAGTTCTAATAGCTTTGATTTTTACCCTAATCCTAGGGGCTTGCAGTGGAGAACCTGCTAATGAGCCTCTTAAAGAAACAGATCCACCCCTTGTGGAAGATGATATATTAGAAGAAGATCCCATAGAAGTAGAAGAAGAAGCTGATAGTGATTTAGATTTAGAAGATTTAAATCCTTTTGCTAATATAAGTGATATGAAAGAGTACTACTATGAGATTGAGACAATAATAAAGGATGTTTCAGTTTTTAACACTGAGTTTTGGGTTTCTGGAAATAAATCCAGGATGGAATCTAAGTACCCAGAAACTGGTGAGCATATTATTATGATTATGGATGGGGATGAAGAAGTGACCTATATGCATATGCCAAAAGAAAATATGACTATGATTATGGATTATAGCTCAGATCTTTCATCTGTTACGCCAGATGATGAGGGAAATATTGACTATATTGATGCCATGAAGGACTTATCAGATGATGAAAATGTTACAATAGAAAAAGGAACTTTAGATGGTGAAAAAGTTCAAATTATAACAGGAGAAATCATGGGGAATAAAAATATAATTTGGGTTTCAACAAAAACTGGATTTCCTTTAAAGTCAGAATACTATGAGGATGGAGCATTGGCTTCTACTTCGCTATTTAAGGGTTTTAATAATAAACCTGTTGACCAAGCACTCTTTAACCCTCCAGAAGGAACTCAAGTTATGGACCTAAGACAAAACCCACAATAAGGACATATTTAAAGCTTATATAAGCCAAGAATTCTTCAGCTATATAAGCTTTTTTTTATTATTTAAATTAAAGAGTTTCCTTAAAATTATTGTTATAATCATTTAAGATTTTAACAACTTGTGGAGATAGGATTAAGAGTCCAATTAAGTTTGGAATAACCATAAGTCCATTAAACATATCAGCTAGGTCCCAGACTAAATCAACTTGTAACAAGGCCCCACCTACAATAAAGAATAATACCACTATCTTATAGGGATTAACTGCCTTAGGTCCAAATAAATACTTAATATTTGCTTCTCCAAAGAAGGTCCACCCTATTATAGTTGTAAAGGCAAAGAAGAATAGGGAAACTGCTATAAAAACAACACCAAACCTACCAAGACCTAATTCAAAAGCCTTTTGAGTCATTGCAGCCCCTGTTAAGCCAGATGTACTTGCTTGGGTAACTATGTTTACAAGAGCAGTAGCTGTACAAACTACCATAGTATCTATAATAACTCCAACCATTGCTACCATACCTTGTTGGGCAGGATGAGCTACCCTAGCTACCGCATGGGCATGAGGAGTTGAACCCATACCTGCTTCATTAGAAAATAACCCTCTTGATATACCAAACCTAACAGCTTGTTTTACAGTAACCCCAAGGACTCCTCCGCCTACTGCTTGGCTAGAAAAAGCACCAACAAAAATACTCTTAAAGGCTGGTAAAATTTCTGAACTGTTTTTAAATATTATTACTAAACTTCCAATTATGTATATAGCTGCCATAAATGGAACTACAAATTCTGCAAATGATGCTATACGCTTCATTCCACCTATTAAGATAAGTCCTGCGCAAGTTGCTATAATAATTCCTATTATTAGCTTATTGATTCCAAAAGCTTCATGAACTGCTACTGCTATAGAATTAGATTGAACCATATTTCCAACAAATCCTAAGGCAAAGATTATTAAAACTGCAAAGGTCCCTGCTAAAAACTTGCTTTTTAAACCCTTTGATAAGTAATATGCAGGTCCCCCTGTCATTTCTCCATCAATTCTTTCAGCATACTTTTGTGCTAAAACAGCCTCACCAAAAATGGTACCCATTCCAAATATAGCACTTATCCACATCCAAAATATAGCCCCTGGTCCCCCTGCAGCTATTGCAGTTGCAACTCCAGCCAGGTTTCCTGTTCCTACTTGAGCTGCTATTGCTGTTGCTAAAGCTTGAAATGATGACATGGATCCTGCTTCTTCATCTGTCTTCTTTTTAAACAAGCCCCCAAATGTCAATTTAAATCCTTCGCCAACTTTAGTCAATTGTGGTAATTTAAGATAAAAACTATAAAAAATTCCAGTACCTAATAATGCAAAAATTAACAACTTGTCCCACAAGAGACCATTAACTAAATCAACAATGCCTTGAATACTCATTTTCACTACCCCCTATTTATATTATTTTATGTTAATTAAATAACAAACTACAAGCAATATAATATATAAATTAAAGGGTTTTGTCAACCTTTATTTATTTAACTCTTTTTATAAAATGTGTATATTACTAATTTTAAGGCTTTGG
>CAZSLV010000021.1:0-24324 GCA_964607545.1 uncultured Gudongella sp.
AATGAATATGAGATAAGCACTGATACAAAGACATCTTCTTTAGATGTTTTAAAAAAAAGAAAATCTGTATTGATACAATTAATAATATTTTTATTTTCTTCCTTAATATATTATCAGTGGTCATTTGTTTTACCCCTATATATGGAAGATGTATTTTTAGAAAAAGGGGCAAGTTATTTTGGATTAATATCAAGTTTTAATGGTTTTGTAGTTATCGCTTTTACACCTATAATCACATACCTTCTTAGAAGGTTGAAGGAATTATCAAAAATAATAATAGGTATTTCTTTATATTCACTTAGTTATTTAATAATAATTGACAATGATATTTACTTAATATTTTTTATTATGATGTTTGCATTTACTATAGGGGAAATAGTAAACATGCTAGGTTCAGCTCCATTTATAAGCAGGAGAGTGCCAGCAAGTCACAGAGGTAGAATAAATAGTTATAAGAATATTGGGTATTTTATAGGTGGAACGGGTGGTAGACTAGTAATGGGATATTTAATTGATAATTTTTCATATAGTATTGCTTTTATAGTTTTAGTAAGTTTAGGAGTACTTACCTCAATTGTTGTAGGATTAAATTACAAGCTAGATAAAAGGTTATTTCCAAAATTATATTAATTAAAGTTTTAAATTACATCAAAGATTTGCCATAAAAAATACTCCTCCTTGCAGTTACAGTTTTAATTATTTTAACTGTTTACTACAAGGGGAGCATATAATATATAGGCAAATTTTTTATTTGCCCTTAATCATCATCATTTTCAATATCTGGTGGATTTACAGGCTCTTGAGGTTTATTCCCATTTCCATTTCCATTTCCGTTATTATTACCATTAATATTGTTAAACCAATCATTTAGCCAGTCTAACTCTGGTGTTTCTGGCACAATGTATTCTGTGTGTTCATCACAAACTGCTGTAGGCAGGTGGTAATTATAATCACTTGGGACTATGCCATTGTTATCAGCTGGATTATAAGGAGGATCCCTTCTTATAAATACCCTTGTAGCTACACTTTCATCAGGACAAAATTCATTTGCAAGTTTTCCATTAGTAACATCAATTTTTGCCTCTACATGCATTTGGCATGATTCCTTTGGAACTGTTCCACTTACAAAAATTTCACTTCTTACAACCCCCCTAGGGTCATTTGAACAAAGGTTGGTTGGGAGCATACCAGATTGAGTGCATATATTAGCTGATACTATTCCATCAGGTCTAGCAAAGGAAGTCTTACTTTCTAAGCCATCATGGACCTTGGTGTTTATATACTGCCACAAGTTAGCAACTGTGGCACTAGACTTAGACAGGGTAACCCTTGGGGAATCATTACCTATCCAAGTGCCAGATACATAGTAGGGGGTATAGCCTACAAACCATATATCTGCCCTATTTTGAGTAGTACCTGTTTTCCCTGCTACCGCCATATTTGACAACTTAGCCCTGCCTGCAATACCACTTGTAACAGTTGTCCTTAAAATATCCCCCATAATATATGCAACTTGAGGACTTGAAGCTATTGTTTCCTTTGGAGTATTATCTAAGATTACATTTCCATCCCCATCTAAGACCTTGGTAAAGGATATAGGCTCTATATAAACCCCATTATTAGCTATGGCACCAAAGGCAGCTGTCATCTCAAGAGGGCTTAAACCCCTAGTCATTCCACCTAGGCCTAGGGCAGAAAAGTTTTCATCATTTGTGACCCTATCCTCTAAACTAGAAATAAAATTATCCCTTTCAGGGTGGGCCTTATTTATAATACCTATTTTTTCTAAATGGGCAACCGATGCAGGTATTCCAATTTTTTGCAAGGTCCTTACCGAATTTACATTGACAGATTGTTCAACCGACCTTCTTAAGGTGTGAAGGCCCCTGTAGGACCTATACCAGTTTTGAGGCCATATTTTACCGTTTCCATCGTAAAAAGGAACATCATCAAGAGAACTTGCAGCTGTTAAGCCATTGTTTAAAGCTGGCCAATATACTGCTATTGGCTTTATAGCTGAACCAGGTTGTCTTGCAGAATCTGTGGCCCTGTTTAAAATTCTTGTACCATCAACATCCCTACCCCCAATAATTGCCTTTATATGGCCACTCCTATAGTCCATTATAACGGTTGCTGATTGAGGTTGAACAATCCCATCTTTTTGTACAAAGAAGTACTTGTTGTTTATTATAAGATTATTCTCCACTTTTTCAAAAAACTCAGGATTAGAGTCTAGGTAAGTCTTATTAATAGTAATTTTTTTATCAGCCACGCTGTATTCATTTTCAGGAATTACAATTGACCCTACAGTATGGGCAACCAAGTTCTTTTTATCATCTATAGTATAAAAGTCCCCAATATCAAAATGAGTTGGATAAATATTTAATTTACCCGTATTAAGTATTAAATTCTCATTTGATAATTCATATTCATCAGGGGTTAAGATTAAGTCATAGTCTTCTGTCATTAAGGATTCTTTTTTAAAGTATACTATTTTACCTTTTTCATCTAGGACATGGCCAGCCTTACTAACTGACCAGTCAACTAAGATAGGTCCCCTGATGCCTTGGGTATTCCCTACTAGGATTTCAACAAAATTTGTATAAATTTCTTCTAATTGCTTTTGCATTTCCATATCTATAGTTGCATATATATTTAAACCACCTGTATATAGCTCTTCTTCTGCACGTTCCTTGCTGTAGCCAAAATTATCCATAAAAGCTTTAATTACATCTTTTTTTACAAGGTCAGCAAAGTAGGATGTAATATCTTGTGGTTTCTTTTGTTCTGGCTTTAAGCTAGTTTTAATATCTTGGGCTAGGGCAGTCTTATACTCTGCTTCAGTAATCTTTCCATACTTTAGCATCATATCTAAGACTAACTTTTGCCTTAAAACGGCATCTTCGTTAAAGACAACTATATAAGTTTCCCCCAGGACATCAATTTGACCAACTTCAAAGTGCTTTGTTGAGTCAAAATCTTCAGGCTTTACCCTATAATAAGGCTGAAAGGCTGTAGTGCTTTTAACAATACCAGCAAGTAAGGCAGATTCTGCTATAGTTAAATCAGTGACATCCTTAGAAAAGTAAGTCCTACTAGCTTCTTGAACCCCATAAGCATTTTGCCCAAAGTAGTTTCTATTTAAGTATGCTTCAAGTATTTGATCTTTTGAAAGTATTGTCTCAACCTTTAGGGCAAGGTAGGCTTCGGTAATTTTTCTGGTTAGTTTTACATCATTAGTTAAGTAAACATTTTTAACTAGCTGCTGGGTTATAGTACTTGCCCCCCTTAAACCTCCTGATTTAAAGTTATCTAATATAGCACCTGCTATACCTTCTAAATCAACCCCAGGGTGTTCTTCAAACCGATGGTCCTCTATTGCTACAAAGGCATCAATTAAGTGCTTGGGCATATCCTTTATGCTTACAATAGTCCTTAACTCTTCAGCCTGAATCTTCTCTATAAGGTTGTTATTTTGATCATATATACTAGAAGTTTCAGATAAAGAAGTTAAGATATTTGTTGGGTCAATTTCAGGGGCATCTTCTAGGATGCCAAGGACTGCAACACTCACAGCGCCTCCTGCAAGTATACCCACCATAATAATTAAAACAAGCAATATTTTTATTAATTTAAAAACCGTAAATCTATTCTTTTTTATTTTTTTCTTATTTTCTACTGACATTGGTTACCTCCTAAAATAACACTTTAAAACATAACATATTATACCACAATATTTATGAAATTGTTAATAACAAGTAGGTTACAATAAAATGACGAAATAGGGGGAGATACTAGTCTCTTATAAATAAAGGTGGTATACTAGAGGTACTAGTATTGGAGAGTGAGATAATGGATAAAAAAAGAGAAAGCGTCCTCATAGTGGGGGTTGTACTTTCAAAGGATGATATAGAAATAGAGGAATCCCTAGATGAATTAGAAGAATTGGTAAAGGCAGCTGGAGGTTTAGTAAAGGGGCGGATAGTTCAAAATAGGGACAGGTTAAATGCTGCTTTTTACATTGGCAAGGGAAAGGCAGAAGAAATTCAAGAAGCTTGTGAAAATCTAGAGATAGATACAGTTGTATTTAACAACGAACTTTCAGGTGCCCAGCTTAGAAATCTTGAAGTTCTTATAGATAGGAAAATTATTGATAGGACTACCTTAATCTTAGATATATTTGCCCTAAGGGCAGAATCTAAGGAGGGAAAATTGCAAGTAAAACTTGCTCAATTAAAGTATAGGCTCCCAAGGCTAGTTGGTTTTAGAGATTATTTGTCAAGAGAAGGGGCAGGTATTGGAACAAGGGGTCCTGGGGAACAAAAACTTGAAATAGACAGAAGGCATATTTTAAGAGAAATTTCTAATATAGAAAAACAGCTGCAAGAGATAGTAGAAGGAAGAGAAATAAAAAGAAAAAAAAGGTTGTCTTCACAACTACCAATTGTATCCTTACTGGGTTATACAAACGCAGGGAAATCCACCCTTATGAATCAATTAATGAAAAGGGACAAGGATTATGAGGATGAAAAGTTAGTTTTTGTTAAAGATATGTTATTTGCAAGCTTGGATACCTCCCACAGGATTAGCAAATTACCAAGTGGCCAGACAATTCTTTTAAGTGACACTGTAGGTTTTGTTTCAAAACTCCCTACAAAGCTTATTGAAGCCTTTAAGGGGACCATAGAAGAAGTTGAAAGCTCAGACTTGTTAATCCATGTCCTAGATGCTTCAAGTAAGGACCTTGACCTACAAATTAAAACGACCATGGACTTGTTAAAGGATTTAAAAATACAAGACATTCCTATTATTACAGCCTTAAACAAGGTTGATAAAATAAATGAAAAGATAGAGGCAAGAACTAATTTAAATGTAGAAAACCCAATTTATATTTCAGCAACAAAGGACATAAATATAGACAAGCTATTAGAAGTAATTCAAGAAAAATTACCTATGGTATATAGGGAAGTTGAGATGTTTATTCCATATTCTGATCAAGCTATTTCTAGTTATTTTATGAATAAATATGAAATAATAAAGCTAGAATATGTTGAAGAAGGCCTTAACTTATCCTTTACAATAAATCATATTGATTATGAGAAGTACAAAAAATACATTAAATAATGGAGGGGTAAGATTTGATAACTAGAAATTGTGCAGGTGGGGTAGTATTTAACGAAGAAAGTGTATTTATTTTACAAAATGACAAAAATGAGTGGGTCCTTCCCAAGGGTAAAATAGTAAAAAATAACCTATCTGCAAATACTGCTATAGATAGGGTCGAGTATGAGGCAGGTGTTAGGGCCGAAATAGTATCAAATGCAGGAGAAACTGCATATGAATTTTATTCTGTAACGAGAAATACTCCAGTTTGCAATAAGATCACCTGGTATATAATGGAAGCGCATGACCAAACCTACAATATTAACAAGGAAGAAGGTTTCTTAAGTGGGGGGTATTATAAGGTTGAAGATGCTATTGATAAAATAACTTACAGCCAAGATAAGTCCCTTGTATCACTAGCCTATAAGAGGTATTTGGAGTTTAAGGAATATAAGACTAACAAGGGAGACTAACCTTATGGATTATTCTTATAGGACCTTGGCAAAAAAAAGCTCTGAGGAAATGATTATAAACAAGTCCAGGTTTATTGGTTATTCTGCCCCAGTAGCAAGTGAAGAAGAAGCAATTTCATTTATTGATAAGATAAAAGAAATAAACAAGGATGCCACCCACAATGTTTATGCTTATGTATATGGGAGGGAATCAAATATTCAAAGGTTTAACGATGATGGAGAGCCTTCTGGCACAGGAGGAATTCCCATCTTAGAAGTTATAAAAAAGGAAGATTTAAGGAATGTAGTAGTTGTTGTTACAAGGTATTTTGGCGGGGTAAAACTTGGTGGGGGTGGCTTAATTAGGGCCTATACTAGGTCTGCAAAATCGGCAATAGATAAGTCTATTATTGTTGAAAATAAGTTATTTAATAAGCTATTTATAAAAACCTCTTATTCATCTTATGGGAAAATAGAAAATTACTTTAGTGAAGATGGGTATAATTTTGAGTCTATAGACTTTTTAGAGGATGTAGAGATCCTTATTTATATACAAGTAGAAAAAACAGACAGGGTTATTTCTGACCTAATGAATATTACAAGTGGGGAGTTAGAATATGAGCTTTTAGGAGACTTGTATTTACCCGTTAAGGATGGCATAAGATGGGTATAAAACTATTACTACTAAAGAAAAAACTTAAATAAAGAGGTGGATTGTTTGAATAATGATAAGGCTTTAAAAGAAAAGATGATGGAATCTAAGTCCTGGGCTGTAGTTGGGGCTACACAAAAGAAGGATAGGTACGGGTATAAGATTTATAAGATTTTAAAGGACCATGATTATAAGGTATATGGGGTTAGTCCTAATTACGATGAATTAGAAGGAGATAAACTTTATAAGTCAATATCTGACTTGCCTGAAAAAGTAGATGTAGTTGATATGGTAGTATCACCTAAAATTGGCATGAATATCTTAGAAGAAGTAAAGGATGCAGGAATTAGGTATGTCTTCTTCCAACCAGGGACCTACAATGATGAAATATTAAAAAAGGCAGATGAATTAAACTTAGAGTATTTGACAGATGATTGTGTTTATGCAACTTTAAGAAATAAGGAATAAAAGAAAAAAGCATTTTTAAAATGGTATAGGTATAGTATATTAAGTACTATTCCTATATCTATTTTTTTGTGTTAGAATAAGATGAAAATAAAAAGCATATGAACAAAAAAATAAGGTGGTGTCTAAAATAAAAAATAAAGCACTTGTCTTGGGGGCCAATTATTATGTGGGTTTAAGTATTATAAGGTGCCTTGGTAGGGAAGGAATTCATGTAGTAGCAGTAGATTATAGTGAAGAAAGTAGGTATGGAGCAAAATCCAAGTACTTAAGCGAAAAACACCTTGCCCCCCATTATAAAGAAAATCCAGAAGGTTTATTAAAGTTCTTAATAGATTATGCAAAAGTACAAAGTAAAAAACCAGTTTTATATCCAGGTGCCGACCCCTATGTTGAATTTATTGACAAGTATTTTGATGAATTAAAAGAACATTACTTATTTCCAATGGATAAAAAAGGCCTTTGGACTGAAGTTATGGATAAGTATAGGATGAGCTTACTTGCAAATAAGTTTAATGTAAAGGTACCAGAGACTATAAATTCAAATGAAGACAACTTAATTGAAAGGGTTAGGGAAGAAATAAAGTACCCTTGTATTATTAAGCCCATGGACTCGGCAAGTTTTGTAAAGGTATACAGGAGAAAGGTTTTTATAATAAAAAACGAAGAAGACCTAATAGAAAAGCTAGAAATGATTGATAGGGATAAGCATGGCCTAATAATACAAAGGATTATACCAGGGCCTGAAGAAAACTGTTATTGTTATGATGCTTATTTAAATCAAGATTCTAAGGTAACCCACTACACTTCAGCCTATAAAATAAGGCAGTGGCCAATAAATTTTGGAGCATCTACCTATGCTAAGCAAAAGTGGATACCTGAATTACATGATATATGTAAGCCCTTTCTAGAGGGAATTGGCTTTAAGGGGTTTTCAGAAATTGAATTAAAAAGAGATGAAGTAACAAATGAAATATACTTAATAGAAGTAAATGTAAGGACCATAAACTTTAATGAAATGCTTGCAAAGTGCGGTCTAAACTTTCCCCTAATCGCCTACTTAGAAATGACAGATAAGATTCCTGAAAATAAGAGTGTTGAAACAGAAACAGGCTATGTATTCCACTATATGTATGAGGACCTATTTGCCATAAGAGAATATTTAAGGACAGGTCAAATGACCTTATCTAAGATAATTAAAGACAATACCTTTAAAAAGGTTCATTCAACTTGGAGTTTTGATGACCCAGGGCCAGGCCTTTATTTTGTAGGAACTGTTTTTAAAAAAATAATAAACAAGGTATTTAAAAAAAGTTAGTGAAAAAACAAGTCCTTTGTGCTAAAATATATAAGTTAATGGAAGGAGATGTAAGACTATGGCAGGACATTCCAAGTGGAATAATATTAAAAATAAAAAAGGTAAAGAAGATGCTAAAAGAGGCAAGGTATTTACTAAACTAGCTAGGTATATAATGGTAGCAGCAAAAGAAGGTGGGGGGGACCCAGATTACAATCCATCCCTAAAGGCTGCAATCGATAAGGCAAAAGCTGAAAATATGCCAAATGAAAATATAGAAAGAGCTGTTAAAAAAGGGACTGGAGAAGTAGGGTCTGATGTATTTGAAGAAATTACCTACGAAGGCTATGGACCATCAGGAATAGCCCTAATAGTTAACTGCCTTACTGACAATAGAAATAGAACAGCATCGGATGTTAGACATGCCTTTGATAAATACGGGGGCAACCTAGGTCAAACTGGGTCAGTTTCATTTATGTTTGATAGAAAAGGTTTTTTAGCTATTGAAAGAAATGATGAAATCAACGAAGATGATTTAACCATGCTAGCTATAGAAGCTGGGGCAGAAGACTTTATTAGCGGTGACCAAGGTTTTGAAATAATTACAGAACCAAATGACTTTGCTAGCATAAAGGATGAATTTTTAAAGGAAGGCTATGAATTTATAGCTGCTGAAATAACTTATATACCTCAAAACATGGTTTCTTTAACAGATGAATCAGATATAAAGAACATGGAAAAACTTGTAGATATGCTTGAGGATTCTGATGATGTACAGGAAGTTTACCACAACTGGGAAGAAGCTTAAAAAAATAAAAGGGTAGTAGGTAACTATCCTTTTTTGATACACTTTAGGGGGTGGACTTTACTTTGCAAAAATTTAATCCAATAATTTTAACAATCCTAGTAATTTCAGTTTCTCTTTTGGCCTTAATTGTCGCTATAGAAGAAAACACCTATAATTTAGACTATTATATGGAATCATTTAAAGAAAACAATATAGAAGAAGTTACAGGAAAGACAAATGAAGAATTAAAGGATATTTCTAAAAGCTTAATAAACTACTTAAAGGGCAATGGAGACAAGGCCCTTATAGAAGATTATTTTAATGATAAAGAAGTTAAGCACATGGAAGATGTAAGGGCCTTGTATGAATTAGCAAGGACCATTAAGTTATTTGCAAGCTTATTTGCAATTATTATAATTCTTTATTACTTAAGCCTTACTGAATCAAAGATCATGGGTAAGTGGCTTTTAATAGGTTTATTTATTAATTATATATTTTTACTTATCCTAGGCCTCTTAGTTTTAGTTGATTTTTCAAAGTATTTTACAGTATTTCATGAAATCTTCTTTACAAATGACCTATGGCTTCTAGATCCAAAAACTGACTTGTTAATCCAAATGTTACCAGAGGTATTTTTTGTGAATATAGCAAAAAACATAGGTACAAGCTTTATTAAATACTTATTGTTTGCTCAACTTATAGCCTATATTTTTTATAGGAAAGGGGCATATAATATTGGAAGATTTAAAAGTCCAAAGTGGTACTAATTTATCTATATGGGTATAGATAAGTGGTAAGATAAATAAATAGTCTGATAGAGTAGGTAAAGAGCGTTAAGTGCTATGGGATGGGAAGTTGCCTATAGACGAAAGACAAATCTGCGATTCTTTACCGCATCCGCTGACAATTAAAGAAACCTTCTTTAATTGGCAGTAGCTGTCAATTACAAGAAGGAGGATAAAAATGTTAAAAGCAAAAAACAAAATTGATGTAAGAACCATGGTAAAAGCGGGGTTTCTAGTTGCCATATCTATTGTTATGACAAGATTCGTTTATATCATGCTAGCACCTGCTGGAGTACAAGCCTTGAGGATTTCATTTGGGGATGTTCCCCTTATGCTATCTGGAATCTTATTTGGTCCCCTAGTAGGTGGCCTAACTGGGCTTGCAGCTGACTTAATAGGGTTTTTAATTAACCCTATGGGACCCTACCATCCAGGCTTTACTCTAAGTTCAATCCTTTGGGGGGCCTTGCCAGCCTGTATATTTATACTCTTAAGGGGAAGAAAGACTTTTGAAAAATCCTTAACCTTTAAGAATATTGTAATAGCAGTATTATTTACAACTATAACAGTTTCACTACTATTAAATACCTATTGGTTGTCTAGGTTGTATGGTAAGGGGTTTTTAGTCCTATTGCCAAGTAGGGTAATAGCAGCCTTAATAAGCATACCCCTACATTCGACAATAATTAGGGCCCTAGTTAAGTACCTTAAGTTTTTAATTTAAGGGACCTGGCAAATTAATGGTCTTATGCCTTTAAAATTATCCTTAAAAATAGTATACTATATGTAATAATAAATTTAGGGGGTAAAAAATGAAAACATCACTACCAATTGCACTATCAAATAGACATATCCACGTAAGTCAAAAAGACTTAGATACCTTATTTGGAGAGGGTTATGAATTAACCCACACAAAGGATCTATCTCAGCCAGGTCAGTATGCTTGCGAAGAAAAAGTTGACTTAGTAGGGCCAAAGAGAACTATTAAAGGAATTAGGATACTTGGTCCTGTAAGGCCAGAAACCCAACTTGAAGTATCTATTGCAGATGCATATACCCTAGGGATTGATCCAGTAATAAGAAATTCTGGAGACATAGTAGGGTCTCCTGGGGCTAAACTAGTAGGGCCTAAGGGAGAAGTAGAAATAGATAAGGGTATTATAGTTGCTGCTAGGCATATTCATATGCACACATCCGATGGGGAAGACTTTGGACTTAAGGATGGTCAGGTTGTTACTGTAAGGACCAAGGGACCTAGGGGAGTATGCTTTGAAAATGTTTTAGTAAGAGTCCACCCAACCTATGCCCTTGAAATGCATGTAGATGTTGAAGAAGGAAATGCAGCAGGGGTTAAGAATGGAGACCTAGTTGAGATAATTGTATAGGGGTTGAAAAAAATGGAAATAAATAAAACTATTGACCATACTGCCCTAAAGGCAGATACAACAAGGGATGAAATTAAAAAATTGTGTGAGGAAGCAATAGAGTATAAGTTTAAGGCAGTTTGCATAAACCCATGCTTTGTTAAATACTCTAGTGACTTATTAAAAGCTAGTGATGTTAAAATTGCCACTGTAGTTGGCTTTCCCCTAGGGGCAAATACCACCCAAACTAAGGTATTTGAAAGTGAGGATGCTATAAAAAATGGGGCTAATGAAATAGATATGGTTATTAACATTGGTGGCCTTAAGGATAAAAATTACAACCTAGTAGAAGATGATATTAGGTCAGTTGTCAAGGCTTGTGAAAACAAGGCACTTGTAAAGGTTATAATTGAAACTGCCCTTTTAACAGATGATGAAAAAAAGAAAGCATGTGAATTAGCCTTAAAAGCTGGTGCAGACTTTGTTAAGACATCAACGGGCTTTTCAACAGGAGGGGCTAGTCTTAAAGATGTAAGGTTAATGAAGTCTATAGTTGGTGATAAGCTAGAAGTTAAGGCATCTGGTGGAGTCAGGGACTACAAAACGGCTATGGATATGATTGAGGCAGGGGCTAGTAGGATAGGAACAAGTTCAGGAGTAAAAATCATAGAGGAAAGCAAATAAGAGGGCCTAGCCCTTTTATTTTTTTAAATGATTTATTTTTGGGTAATAAATAAAGATAAGATTAAAATACTAAACAAGGAGGGAAGATATGGACTTAAAAACAGAAAAAAAACAATTAGGCAAGGGCTTTCATTCTACAAATATATATTTAGATAAATTTAAGTCGAACTACCTAGCTTTTTATATAATTAGGCCCTTAAGTAAGGATGAAGTTACAATGAATGCACTTTTACCTATGGTCTTAAAAAGAGGTAGTAAGAATTATACAAACAAGATACTCTTAGAAAGAAAGCTAGAAGAACTTTATGGTGCTAATTTAAACATATCTGCATCAAAAAGAGGGGAAAGACAAGTAATAAAGTTTTCTATAGAGTGGGCGGATGAAAAGTATACAAATGCTGAATCCTTTGATGATGAAGTATTTAATTTATTTAAAGAAATTATTTACGACCCCTACCTAGAAGATAATGAGTTTTCTAGAGACTATGTAGAAAGTGAAAAGAAAAACCTAGCTAATAAGATCAATAATAAGATAAATGATAAAAGGTCCTATGCTATAACTAGGTGCATAGAAGAAATGTGTAAGTCAGAGCCATTTTCCATATATAAACATGGCTACCTTGAGGACCTAGAAAAAATTAACAAGGAAAGTTTAAGTAAACACTATGAAAAAGTTTTAAGGACTAGTCAAATAGAAATAATATATACAGGAAATAAAAAGGACTTATCCCTAGATAAGCTAATTCCAAGTGAATATATGGATAGGGAAAATATAGCTTATGTTAAAAGAGAAGAAATCCTGGCAAAGCCCTATGTTAAGAATCAAATAGTTGAGGAGCTAGATGTTACCCAAGGAAAGGTGGTACTAGGCTTTAGAACAGAAATTGCCTATGAAAGTAACTACTACCCAGCCCTTTTACTTGCAAATGAGATACTTGGGGGAGGACCAAACTCTAAGTTGTTTAAGGATGTAAGGGAAAAGCATTCCCTAGCCTATTATGTTACTTCAAATATAATAAAGCATAAGTCCCTTATGATACTAGATGCAGGCATAGAATTTCAAAATTACAACAAGACAATTGAACTAATTAATCAAAATATAAAAGAATTACAAGATGGAAACTTTACCACAGAAGATTTAAATATAGCAAAAAAAGCCTTGAGAACATCAAGTGAATCTATTGTCGATAGTGCAAAATTAATTTCTGAGTTTTACTTTTCTAACTTTATTACAAATGAAAGTAGAGATTTAGAGGAAATATTAGAGTCTATAGACAAGGTATCAAAAGAGGAAGTTGTAGAAGCTATAAACACTTTAAATTTAGATACCATTTACTTTATGAAGGATAAGAAAGGGGAGGATAATAATGAACTTAATAAAGAATGATACTTTAAAAGAAGAATTATACCAATTTGAGTTAAAGAATGGAGTTAAAGTTTATTATTTTCCCAAAAAAGGCTTTACTAAAAAATATGCAATATTTACAACAAATTATGGGTCTGTAGATAATAAATTTATACCAATAAATGAGGAAGAACCCGTAAGCCTACCTGAAGGTATAGCCCACTTTTTAGAGCATAAGCTCTTTGAAGAACCAGAAGAAAATATTTTCCAACAATTTGCCCTGGGGGGAGCCTATGTAAATGCTTATACAAACTTTAATCAAACTTCCTACCTTTTTTATTCCACAGATAACTTTTATGAAAATCTAAAATTACTAGTAAGATTTGTACAAAATCCTTATTTAACAGATGAAAATGTGGAAAAAGAAAAGGGGATAATATCTCAAGAAATTCAAATGTATTTAGATAATCCAAGTTGGGTTGTGTTTTTTAACTGCCTAAGGGCCATGTACCACAATAATCCAGTTAGGATAGATATAGCAGGGTCTACTGAGTCTATTAATGAAATTAGTAAGGAAGACTTGATGAAGGCTTATAATACATTTTACAATCCTAAAAACATGGTTCTCTTTGTAGTTGGGGACTTGGATATAGATATGATAAAAAAATCATTAGAAGAAAGTGAAAAAGATTACAAGGATAACCTTGAAGAAATTGTTAGGATAAAAGAAAGTGAGCCAAAAGAAATAAAAGAAAAGATAGTAGAAGCTAATATGTTAACTTCCAAGCCCTTATTTTATATTGGATTTAAGGACACAGATGTAAACTTAAGTGGTAAAGACTTGGTTAAAAAGGATATAATAACAAACATTATCCTAGATATGATCTTTAGCGAAAGCTCTGAATTTTACAACGAACTTTATAGTGAGGGTATAATAGATACTAATTTTGGAGCTTATTATACAGGCCACAAGACCTATGGCCATTCTCTTGTAGTGGGTCAAAGTGATGACCCCCACTTAGTTTATAAGAGGATTAAGGAAATGCTAGGTCAATATGAAAAATATATAAGCAATGAGGCCTTTGAAAGAATAAAGAAAAAGGAAATTGGACACTTTTTAATGGGCTTTAATTCAATTGAATTTATTGCAAACAACTTAACTGAACTTTACTTCCAAGACTTTCTTTTGATTGATTATCTGGATGTCCTAAAGGAAATAAAGTTTGAAGATGTACTTTTAAGATTTAAGGATCATTTTAAAGAAGACATGAGTGTTATTTCTATAATTTGGCCTTCTTAAAATAAATTTGTATGAAGGCGGTGTTAATATGGATCCAGTAGCATTTTCCGTGTTTGGATTTGAAATAAGATGGTATGGCTTATTGATAGCCATAGCTGTCCTAGTAGGTACCCTACTAGCAACTAATGAGGCAAAGAGAAAGGGCTTAAAGGAAGAAACTATGCTTGATATGCTTATCTTTGCTGTCCCTGTTGCCATAATATTTGCAAGACTTTACTATGTGGCCTTTACATGGGACTACTACAGTCAAAACCCAGGCCAAATATTAAATATAAGAGGTGGGGGCTTAGCCATCCATGGTGTCATAATTGGAGGAGTCCTAGTTGCTGTAATTTTTTCTAAGGTAAGAAAGATTGACTTTTGGTCGATAGCAGATGCTGCAGCCCCAAGTTTGATCCTTGGCCAGGCTATAGGAAGGTGGGGTAATTATGCTAACTCAGAAGCCCATGGAGGTCCAACAGACTTACCCTGGGGTATAATGGTTGATGGGGTAAAGGTCCACCCAACCTTTCTTTATGAATCAATATGGAACTTTCTTGTTTTTGGATTTTTACTATGGTATAGGAGAAGGTATGCAAGCAGGGAGGGAGAAGTATTTTTACTTTATATAATCTTATACTCCCTAGCAAGGTTCTTTATCGAAGGTTTAAGGACTGATTCCTTAATGTTTGGACCCCTTAGGGTGGCCCAGTTAATTAGCTTAATTGCCATAGTAATTGGATCAGGTATACTTTATTATAAAAAGAAAAATCCCCAAAGAATAAATTAAAATCCGCTTAGGCGGATTTTTTATTTGTTTTTTTAGGGACCATAGTCACAAATTATACTTTAACCCATTAAAATATAGTAATTACCCTAAATATGGTTTAAAATATAAGTTAAGTGGTGAGAAGTGGAGGAAAGTGGTAAATAAACTTTAAAAGGTGGAGAAAAAGTATGTTTATTGGTGAATATCAACATACTACAGATGAAAAAGGGAGACTTATAATCCCCTCAAAGTTTAGAGACCCTCTTGGTTATGAGTTTGTAATGACTAAGGGCCTTGATAACTGCCTTTTTGTTTACCCAAAATCTGAATGGGAAGTTATCGAAGGTAAATTAAAGAGTCTACCACTTACAAACAAGGATGCTAGAGCATTTGTGAGATTTTTTTTCTCAGGAGCATCTGAGTGCAGCCTTGATAAGCAGGGGAGGGTCTTAATCCCTTCAAACTTAAGAGAACATTCAAAGATAGACAAGGATACTGTAATTATAGGAGTAGCAACTAGACTTGAAATTTGGTCCAAAGAAGAATGGGAGTCTTACAATGAAGATGATAGCTTAAGCTATGATTCTATAGCTGAAAAGATGTCTGAACTTGGCATTTAAAGGAGTGGTAATCATGGAATTTCATCATACTTCTGTAATGTTAGAGGAAGTAATAGAAGGTTTAAATATAAAAGAAGATGGGATTTATGTAGATGGAACCCTAGGTGGGGCGGGCCACTCTATTGAAATAGTTAAAAGATTAAGTAGGGGAAGGTTAATTGGGATTGACCAAGATGACAATGCCCTTTTAAAGTCAAAAGAAATCCTAAAAGACTACCTTGATAAGGTAACTTTAGTTAAGTCTAATTATTTACATATAAAAGATGTCCTAGAAGACTTAAGGATTGAAAAGGTTGATGGAATCTTACTTGATTTAGGTGTTTCTTCCCACCAACTAGATGAGGGAGAAAGGGGTTTTTCTTACAATAAGGACGCCCCCCTAGATATGAGGATGAATCAAGACTCAAACTTTAGCGCATGGGATATAGTTAATACATATTCAAAAGAAGAACTCACAAGAATTTTCCTAGAATACGGGGAAGAAAACTGGGGGATGAGAATTGCTGAATTCATTGTAAATGAAAGAAAGGATAAGCCAATCGACACTACCATGGACTTGGTTACAATTATAAAAAAAGCCATACCAAAAAAGGTAAGGATGGAGGGCCACCACCCAGCTAAAAAGACCTTTCAAGCAATAAGGATTGAGGTAAATAAGGAACTTGAAGTTTTAGAAGATTCCATAGAAGAAATGGTATCTATCTTAAAACCAGGGGGGAGGCTAGTTATAATAACCTTTCACTCCCTAGAAGATAGGATAGTTAAAGAAAAGTTTAAGTGGTTATTTAAGGATTGTACATGTCCAAGCGAATTTCCAACTTGCATATGTGATAAAAAAAGAGAAATTAAAATTATTACTAGAAAACCAATATTGCCAAGTAATAGTGAAATTGAAGAAAACCCTAGGTCAAGGTCAGCAAAACTAAGAATAGGAGAGAAAATTTAAGGAGTAACTTTAAGTAAGGGGGATTAAATTATGACGGCAGCTAGAGTTCTTTATAATGAATACCCAGAATATGAAAAAAAAGTTGTTAGTAAAAGTAAAGTACATAAAAAAAAGGTTCATGCTGTAAATAAGGGGATGTATGTTTTTATTGCAATTATTATTTTATTTACCTCTTTATTTATACTAGGTGGATATGCTAAAATAACCTCTATGAGAGTAGAAATATCAAAATTAGAAAATAGTGCTTCTGACTTAGTAAAACTTAAAAAAGACCTAGCAGGAAACTTAGAAGGTCTTAAAAATACTACACTAATAAGCGAACAAGCCAGAAATAATTTAGGAATGATATATCCAGAAGATGGGCAGGTTGAATATGTTTCTTTAAATGAACAAGTTAAGGCTAATTCATACAAAGAAAGCATTAACGATAGGGTTAAATCTGTATTAGGTATATTTTCCAGCCTATTTTAGGAGGGGTTAATTTGCATAAAACAAGTAATTCAAGTAAAAACCGATTAAAGTTTGCACTTCTTGTAGTGACTTTAATCGTGTTTTTTTTATCCTACCGACTTATAAAGGTTCAAGTTATCCATGGGGAGGAGTACAAAAAAAAGGCCCTCCTCCAATGGACTAAAAACATAGATATAAAGTCAGAAAGAGGGGTTATATACGATAGAAATGGAAGAAAATTAGCTCTTAATATAACTTCCTTTACCCTTTGGGCAACCCCATCAGAAATAAAAGACAAGGATGATACAGCGAGTAAGCTATCAAAAATCCTAGAATTAGATAGGGATAGTTTATTAGAAGATATGTCTAGGGATACAAATGTTGTAAAGATAAAACAGTATATTACAAGAGAAGAGGCAGAAGAAATTAAAAACTTAAACTTACATGGTATCTCTGTAGTTGATGATAATATGAGGTATTACCCCTTTGGGAATTTTGCAGCCTACATACTAGGTTTTACAGATATTGATAACAACGGCCTATACGGATTAGAAAGGTCATATGAAGATAATTTAAAGGGCCTGCCAGGAATTTGGGTTAAGGCTACAGATAGGGATAATAGGCAGCTCCCCTTTGAGAGTGAAAAAGTATACAAGCCTAGGCATGGAAATTCTTTAAAGTTGACCCTAGATGAGACTATACAACACTTTGCTGAACAAGCCTCAGAAGAAGCTTTAATTAACAATCAAGCAAAAAGTGTTTCAATAATTGTAATGGATCCTAAGACAGGTGGCATTTTAGCCCTTGCTAACAAGCCTGATTACGATCCAAATAAACCTAGGACTAACTTAAATGAAGAAGTAAATGCCTCCTGGCAGGAGCTAGACTCAGAGGCTAAGCAAGAAAAATGGTTTGAAATGTGGAGAAATTATGCTATAAATGATATTTACGAGCCAGGGTCTACCTTTAAAATTATAACAGCAGCAGCAAGCCTGGAAGAAGCTTCTGCTAATTTAAACACCCATTATTTTTGCAATGGTTTTATAAGGGATATAAAGGGGGTTACCATAAGGTGTGCAAGCTGGTATAAGCCCCATGGGGACCAGGATTTTTCAGAAGCCTTTAGTAATTCTTGTAACCCAGCCTTTGTAAATATGGCAAGGAGCCTTGGCAGGGATAAGATGTATGAATATATAAAGGCCTTTGGCTTTGGAGAAACAAGTGGAATAGACCTACCTGGGGAACAAAGGGGCATAATTCCCTATAGCCCTGAATCAATTAAGGAAGTTAACCTAGCAACCCTATCCTATGGACACAATATAGCTGTAACCCCTATTCAAATGATAAATGCTATTTCTGTTATTGCAAATAAGGGTATGTTAATGACTCCCTATATTGTAGATAGCATTATTGACGATAAGGAAAATATAGTTGAAGAATTTAAACCTATTATGAAAAGACAAGTTGTTAGTGAAAAGACTGCAAATGAAGTTATGGATATGCTTGAAAAAACTGTAACTGAAGGAACAGGTAGGAGGGCCTATGTACCAGGTTATAGGGTTGGGGGTAAAACAGGAACTGCCCAAAAAATTATAAATGGTGCCTATGCTGACAATAAATACATATCTTCTTTTGGGGGTATTGCCCCAGTTGATGATCCAAAAATTGCAGTTTTAGTAATTGTAGATGAGCCAACTGGCATTTACTATGGGGGTACTGTTGCAGGCCCCTATGCAAGGTTTGTTATTGAAAATACCCTCCAATACCTTGAAGTCCCTAGGATATACACCAAAGAAGAAGAGGACTTATTAGAGGAAGAACTCCTAGTGCCTGATGTCATAGGTTTAAAGATAAGTGAAGCAGGACTATTATTAAATCAAGCAGGTTTTAAATATACTACAGAATATGAGGAATTTACCCAAGATACTCTTGTAATAGATCAATTTCCAAAGAAAGATGAGGTAGGAATAAGGGGGAGTATAATAGATTTATACTTAGAATCTGGATCAAAGGCCCCACTTATATCGGATAAGAATATTGAATAAGTCCATAAGACAACTTATTAAAGTTGTCTTTATTCAAAACTTTTTAAAACACTAGTAAATAAATCTTTTTTTTACTATAATAGGAATGATATAGAAATTGGAAGGAGAAGTTTTATGAGTTTTGAAGTAAAAGTACTAATTGCATTCTTTTTATCCCTAACATTAAGTTCCTTTATTGGACCTAAGTTAATCCCAATCTTAAAAAAGTTAAAGATTGGCCAAGCCATAAGGGAAGATGGGCCTAAGTCCCACCTATCTAAGACTGGAACGCCTACTATGGGGGGCCTAGTATTTATAATAACATCAAGTCTTATTTTTATACTTATGGGGATTAAATCCTTAGATGCAATAGTCGTTGTTTTAGCCATGGTAGCCTTTGGAGGTATTGGCTACTTAGATGATTATATAATAGTTGTTAAAAAGAGAAACTTAGGCTTAAGGGCCTATCAAAAAATACTTGGGCAAATTCTTGTAAGCCTACTACTAATTGTATATTTTAATAATAATATAGAAAATACCAATCTAGCCTACATACCCTTTCTAGGAGAGGTCAGTGTAAATTTAGGTATTTGGACCCTACCCTTTTTTTTAGTTGTAATACTTGGTACTACAAATGCTGTTAACCTAACAGATGGCCTAGATGGACTTGCAACAGGGATTTCAATTATAGTTTTTTTAGCCTTTTCTTTTGTTAGCTATAGGCTGGGGAATTTTGACTTAAGCTTATTTTCAATAATATTAAGTGGGGCCCTGGGAGGGTTTTTATTAATAAATTACAATCCTGCCAAGGTCTTTATGGGAGATACAGGGTCCTTAGCCTTAGGGGGAGCCTTGTCTGCCCTGGCCCTTTTATCGAGAACTTATTTTTTCATACCCCTTATAGGGGGAGTATTCTTTGCAGAAGCACTTTCTGTTATAATACAAGTTTTATATTTTAAGGCTACAAAAAAGAGGTTTTTTAAAATGGCCCCCCTCCACCACCACTTTGAGCAAGTTGGGTGGAAGGAGCTAAGGGTTGTATGGTCATTTTGGGGGGTAAGTTTTATACTAGCCCTGGTAGGAATACTTGGTATTTTATAGAAAATGAGTGATTAAAATGGATATAAGGAATAAGAAAATCTTAATTATGGGACTTGGCTTAACAGGCTTAACTACTTTAAGTGCCATAAAAAAATATACAAGGGATATCTTAGTATTTGATGAAGAAGACCCCTTGATAATTAAAGAAAAGCTAAAATCAAGGGATTCTCTTGATGTAAGAATATTAAACCTTAAAGACTTAAAAAAGTTAAAAGAAATAAACTTAATTGTAAAAAGCCCTGGAATAAAGCCAGACCACCCCCTATTAAAAAGCGCAGAAGATTTTTTTATACCAATAATTTCTGATATAGAATTGGGGTATTTTCTTCTAACTACGCCAAATATAATTGGGATAACAGGGACTAATGGAAAGACAACAGCTAGCCTACTTGCAGGTCAAGTATTTAAAGCATGGGGTAAAAAAACCTTTGTCACAGGAAATGTTGGCCTTGGTTTATTAGATAAAATTGAAGAAATTAAAAAAGATGATATCTTAATTATTGAGTTATCTAGCTTTCAGCTGTATAACACCTATTCCTTTAAAACAAAATCTAGCTTAATTTTAAATATAAGCCCAGACCACCTTGATTGGCATAAGACTATGGATAACTATATAGAGGCAAAGTTTAAGATCTTTAAGAATCAAGGGATAGATGATTATTTAATCTTAAATTATGATGATTTAATCTTAAGAAATATAAAAGATAGGGTTAAGTCTCAAATTATATGGTTTAGTACAAGAGAAGTCTTAGATGAGGGAGTATATATTGAAGATGAGCATATAGTTTATAAAAAAGGTGACCTTAAGGTAAATGTTATTCCACTTAAGTCTATTAAACTCTTAGGTAATCACAACCTTGAAAACATCTGTGGGGTAATTGGCTTGGGCCTTTCCTTTGGCATAGATATTAGGACAATAAAAGATGCTATAGAAGCTTTCAAAGGGGTCCCCCATAGGTTAGAGTTTGTCTGTGAGTATAAGGGGGTTAAGTACTACAATGACTCAAAAGGAACTAATATAGATTCCTCCATTAAGGCTATAGAAGCCCTAGAAGGTCCTATAACCTTAATAGCAGGAGGCTATGACAAGGGGTCTAAGTATGATAAGCTACTAGATATTTATAAGGATAAGGAAGAAGCCCTAATCCTTCTTGGTCAAACAAAAAACCTAATAAAACAAGCAGCTAAGGAAAAAGGCCTAAAGTCTATTTACTTAGTTGATGATATGAAAGAGGCAGTTAAAAAAGCAAGTGAAGTTTCAAAACCTGGGTCTAAGGTCCTCTTATCACCTGCTTGTGCCAGCTGGGATATGTATAAGAGTTTTGAAGAAAGAGGAGACCACTTTAAGGACCTAGTATTTGATTTAAGAAAAGGGTTGTAAGAATGAAAAAAACTAAAAAAAAGCCAATAGATTTTATGCTCTTAATAGCAACAATTTCCCTAGTTTTTATTGGGATTATAATGGTATATAGCTCAAGTGGACCTGACGGGGTCGTTAGGTATAATGATTCAATGAGGTATGTAAAAAGGCATATATTTTGGGCCTTTGTGGGCTTTTTTATGATGTTTTTAGCTAGTAACATAGACTATAAGATATGGAAAAAGCATTCTATTAAGATATACATCCTATCCATCTTCCTAGCCCTTTTATTGTTTACCCCCTTGGGGATAGAAATAAAGGGGGCAACAAGGTGGCTAAACCTTTACTTTACAACTTATATGCCATCTGATGGAATTAAGCTTGGGTCTATCTTGTTTTTTGCAAGCTTCTTAACAAATAAAAATAAGAGGATAAGACACTACATACATGGCTTTATACCAGCATTTTTAATAATAATTTTTACTAGCGGCCTTGTATATTCACAAAAAGACTTAAGTACAGCAGCCACAATAGCTGGGGCCTTGTTTTCTATGTACTTTGTAGCAGGCATGCACCTACCCATAGTATTTGCTGGGGGAGGTCTTGCATATTTAGGCCTTAACTTGGCCTTGTATTCAGAAGGAAATGAATATAGGTTAAGGAGGGTTATGGCCTTTAAAGACCCCTTTGCTGATAGGCTAGGAGATGGTTACCAAATAGTCCAGTCCCTTTATGCCCTAGGGTCAGGTGGAATATTAGGGGTGGGCTTGGGTCAAAGCAAGCAAAAGTTTTTTTATATACCAGAGCCCTACAATGACTTTATATTTGCAATACTCGGGGAAGAACTTGGTCTTATTGGGTCCTTGTTTGTCTTAAGCCTATATACAGTTATTATCTACAGGGGGTTTTTAATTGCCTATAATGCTAGGGATGACTTTGGTACATACTTGGCAACTGGAATTACATCCCTATTAGCCATACAAAGCTTTATAAATATTGGGGTAGTTACATCCAGCATACCAGTAACTGGCATAACCCTTCCCCTAATATCCTATGGGGGGACCTCACTGGTACTATACTTAATTGGCCTTGGTATTTTAATGAATATTTCAAGGCATACAAGAAGGAATAAGGAGAAAAAAGATGAAAGTAATAATTAGTGGTGGGGGAACAGGGGGCCATATATACCCAGCCCTTGCAATAGGTGAGGAAATTAAAAAGAGGTTTGAAACTTGTGATTTACTATATGTAGGCACAAAGGACTCTCTAGAAGAGGAACTTGCCTTAAAGTCTAATATAAATTTTAAACCCATTCGGGTAAAGGGACTTCCTAGAAAGGTAAATAAAAAGTTTTTTATAGCCCTTAAAGAATTATTCCTAGGTTTAAATGATGCAAGACTTATATTAAAATCTTATAAGCCAGACCTTGTAATAGGAACAGGAGGCTATGTTTCAGGACCCATAGTCCTTCTTAGCTCCCTAAGGGGGATTCCTTCAGTTATACATGAACAAAATGCTTATCCTGGCATTGCTAATAAGTTATTGTCTAAATTTGTAAAAAAAGTCCTTATAACCTTTGAAGAATCCAAGAAATTTTTTAAAAATCCTAACAAGCTAGTCCTTACAGGTAACCCTATAAGAAGTGCCCTAGTTGAAATAGAAAGAGATAGGGCCATAAGTAAGTTGAATTTAAATAAGGATAAACCCCTAATCCTATCCTTTGGGGGTAGTGGGGGACAAAGAAGTTTAAATGGGGAAATTATAAGTTTAATAAAACATATAAGTTTACATAAGGACTATCAATTAATCCATATAACAGGAAAAAATTATTATGATACCTTCCTTAAAAGTTTAAAAGATGAAGATATAAGCCTAGACCCTAATATTAGTATTTTTTCCTATTATCATTTAATGCCCTATGCAATAAATGCAGCAGACTTAATTATAACAAGTGGGGGGGCCATAGCCCTTGCAGAAATTTCTGCAGTTGGCAGGCCAAGTATCTTAATACCCAAGGCATACACAGCAGAAAACCACCAAGAATATAATGCAAGAGCCTTTCAAAATGCTGGTGCCAGCCTTATGATTTTAGAAAAAGACTTAAAAGGTAATATCTTGCTAGATTCTATAAACAACTTATTTGAAAATAGGGAAAAATTAAGAGATATGGGTAGAAGTAGCAAGAGGTTAGGAAATATATCAGCTGCTAAAAAAATTGTAGATGAAGTTGAAGTGTACTTAAAATAAAGCATAGGTGGTAAAATGGTAAGAGAAACTAGGGTCCAAAGAAAAAAAAGAAGAAGAAGGCTATTTATAAGGATAATGGTATTTTTACTTGTAGTTTTTGCCTTAGTCTTATGGTCTTTAAAAACTAGTTTTTTTAGCATTAAGACTATTCTTATAGAGGGAAATTCTATCCTAAAGGAGGAAACAATAGTTAAAGATTCTAAGATAGAACTTGGTGAGAATATTATAAAGGCTTCTAAGAAAGACATACAAGAAGAAGTTGAAAAAAATTCCTATGTAAAAACTGCTAAAATTTCAAAAAAACTTCCTAGTAAAATAAAGATAGAAGTTGAGGAAAGAAAACCCTATATGCAAGTTGAGTATAATTATTCTTTTGCTATTTTGGATAGGGAAGGGGTTTTGTTAGAATACAGTAAGGAAAAAATGCCAAGTGTAACCTTAATAAAAGATTTTAAATTTAACTATATAGAAAAGGGAGAGGACATTTTCTTAGAGAATAAAACCACCCTGCCTGAAGACTTCTTCAAAGATGAAGAATTAGACATTATTGTTTCCAAATTAAAAGATATAGTATATGATGGAGAAGATAATATT
>CAZSLV010000022.1:0-11400 GCA_964607545.1 uncultured Gudongella sp.
GTCAAACTACTAGCTGGAGGGTATTTAGTAAAACAAGGTTATATTCCATTTTTTATTCCTCCATATGTAGAAAATCCTCTGCTAGGGAGGATTTTCTATATCTATTGGTATTTTTCACTAGAGTGTTGTTTCATTCTTCTTTCTGCATCTTTTGCGGCTATGGTTTGTCTCTTATCATATAGCTTCTTACCTCTTGCTACTGCTATTTCAACCTTAACCTTTCCATCTTTTAAATAAATTGAGAGGGGGACTAGGGTCAAACCCTTTAACTTTGTTTCACTAGCTAATTTTCTTATTTGTCTTTTATGAAGTAATAGTTTCCTCTTTCTTAAGGGGTCTACATTGAAAATATTCCCTTGTTCATATGGACTTACATGCATTCCATTTAAGAAAACTTCTCCGTCTGAAATACTAGCATAGCTTTCCTTTATATTTACCTTGCCTTGCCTAATTGATTTAACCTCTGTACCCTTTAGAACAATACCTGCCTCAATTGTATCTTCAATAAAAAACTCATGTCTTGCCTTTTTATTTGTTGCTAATACTTTTATCCCTTTAGGGCTCATATTTGTCCATCCTTTTTCTCCATATTGTTCATAGTTTAGCAAAATTAATCTTCTGTGTCAACCTCAGCTAGGGCAAAGTCTATGTTCTTCTTGCCAACATCTGCCCCTATAACCTTAATCCTAATCTCATCACCCAGTCTATAGGTCTTTTTAGTTCTTTCACCTACTATGCTATAATTGCTTTCATCAAAGTAATAAAAATCATCAGTCATATTTTTAAAGTGGATTAGGCCTTCTACTGTGTTTTCTAGTTGAACAAACATTCCAAAATTAGTTACTGAAGATACGATACCATCAAACTCTTCACCAATTTTACTAACCATATATTGGGCTTTTTTCAAGTCATCTACTTCTCTTTCAGCTTCTTCAGCCCTTCTTTCAGTTTTCGATGTGTGGTCTGCAACATCTGGTAGTATATTCTCTAAGACACCTATCCTCTTACTAGAAAGTTTCCCATGCAGGGATTCCTTAATAATCCTGTGAATTTGTAAATCTGGATACCTCCTAATAGGAGCTGTAAAGTGGGAGTAGTAAAGGGCTGCTAGGCCAAAGTGCAAGCCTGGTTCTGCACTATATACTGCTTTTTGCATGGTCCTTAAAAGGAGGGTTGAGATAATAGGTTCTTCTTTTTTCCCTTTTAATTCCTGAGTTAGCCTTTGGAAGTCTTTAGGATGAAGTTCCTTACCCTTTATGGAATATCCAAAGTTATGAATAAACTTTACAAAGCTTGCAACCTTCTCTTCATTTGGCTTTTCATGAACCCTATATAAAAATGGGACTTCCTCCCAGAAAAATCTTTCTGCAATTGTTTCATTGGTAACTAGCATAAACTCTTCAATCAGCCTATCTGCTATCCTCCTGTCTCTTTTCCTTATGTCTATAGGCACTCCATTTTCATCTAATTCAATGTAGGATTCTGGAAAATCAAAGTCTATACTTCCCCTTTTAGTCCTTCTTTTTGATAATATAGTCATAAGGTCCTTCATAATGAATATTTCCTCAGCTACAAGACTTAGCCTTTCCATATTTGTATCTTCTTTGCCCTCTAGTAGGTCAGATACATCGTTATAAATTAGCCTTGCCTTACTATTAATTACAGATTCGTAAATTTCATGAGATACTACCTTTCCATTTATATTAATCTCCATAAAAACACTCATAGTCAGTCTGTCTACATTTGGATTAAGGGAACATATCCCATTGCTTAATTCATGTGGTAGCATTGGAATTACCCTATCTAAAAGGTATACTGAGTTACCCCTAAGAAGGGACTCCTTATCTAATAGGCTATTTGGCCTTACATAGTGGGCCACATCTGAAATATGAACTCCTAATTTAAAGTTGCCATTTTTTAACTTTTCAATTGAAATAGCATCATCTAGGTCCTTTGCATCAGCCCCATCTATGGTAAAGGTTTTAAGGTCTCTTAAGTCTAGTCTTCCTATAAGGTCATCTTTATCAACTTCCTCTGAAACTCTAATAGCTTCATTAATAACAGCTTGTGGAAATTCTTCAGGTAGGTTAAACTGTCTAATTATTGATAGGATATCTGTTCCCTTGTCACTAAGGTAACCTAATACTTCAACTATCTTACCTTCAGGATTCCTTCTTAATTCAGGCCACCTGGTAATTTCAACTACAACCTTTTGGTGGTCCTTAGCCTTTAAGCTAGACCCCTTAGGGATAAAAATATCATAGGCTATCTTGTGATTATCAGGGATTACAAATCCGAAGTTACCATTATCTTCATAGGTGCCAATCACAGTTTGATTTGCCCTTTCTAATATTCTTATAATTTCCCCTTCTTGTCTTTTACCTACTTCTTTTCTAAAGACTAGATTAGCTACAACCTTATCTCCATGCATGGCCCCATTTATATGCTCTGCAGGTATATATATATCTTCGCCTATCCTATCCTTTGAAACCACAAAGCCAAAACCCTTTTCATGACTTTCAAGTTTTCCAACTACTAAATATTCATCATTTAATAGGCCATACCTATTATTGGTTGCCTTTAATATTACTCCTTCTTTTTCCAAGTCTTCAAGTACTTTGAAAAATTCCTTATACTCACCCTTGTTAATGCCAAATTTCTGGGCTAGTTCTTCCCTTAAAAGTGGTTTATATTTTTTGCCACCCATTAGCTTTTTAATTTCATCTTTAATTATCATCTGCCTCACTCCCCAATCAAAGCTTTTATTTTTATCTTATAAATTATATGTACCCCTTTGTAATGAAAAAAATGTAAGATGGTAAAATTATCTTACATTTTTGTGCTTTTTGAACCAAATTGAGTTTTACTAAAAAGATTTGATTCGTAAATATACATATTATTATCTTTTTCTTTTTGACTAGCTAGACCAATATCTATCATCTTATTTATTAAATCTTTAAAAGTATAACCTTTCCCTTCCCACAGATAAAAAGCTATCGACCCAGGCAGGGTGTTTATTTCATTTACATAAACTTTGCCTTCTTGGTCTAGGAGAAAATCTATCCTAGCATTTCCTCTAGCATCTATAACAGTAAAGGCCCTTTTAGCTAGTTCTTCGATTTCACTTGTTTTATCTGAACTTATATCAGCAGGAATAGCCCTATTAATACTAGCACTTGATGATTTTTTACCATCTTTTCTTAAATACTTATCGTTAAATGATAGGATTTCAGTCCAGCCTAGGGGCTCTTCGCACAAGGAAGCTTCTACCTTGTTATCATAACCCATAACTGAACAATTTATTTCTCTTGGCTTTTCTACAGCCTTTTCTACAATTATCTTTCTATCATAGCTTGCTGCAACTTCTAGGGCATTTTCTAGCATAGTACGATCTTTAGCTTTTGTAATTCCAATACTTGATCCAAGATTTGAAGGCTTTACAAAGACAGGATAGCCTAGACTACTTTCAACCTTATCCATGGTAGCTTTCTTATCATCCCTAAAGTCACTCCTATAAAACCAAATATAATCAACCACAGGAATCCCATTTGCCTTGTAAACATCCTTCATAAGTATCTTGTCCATGCCAACTGATGAGCCCAAAATCCCAGCTCCAGCATAGGGTTTATTTATCAATTCAAGTAAACCTTGAATTGCCCCATCTTCTCCATTTGTTCCATGAAAGGCAGGAAAAAATATGTCTATCGATTCAAGAATTTTCTTTGCAAAAAGTCCACTTTTTTCTGGGTGCAAGTATAAATTACTATCGTTATGATTTGGGGATAGGATAACTTTTTTGGCATCATTAAAATTATTGCTTTTATAGTTATCAAAATTCATTAAAGATTCACCTGTCAACCATTCGCCATCTTTATTAATATAAATAGGGACAGGTTTATACTTTGTTTTATCTATGTTTTCAATTACCTGCATGGCTGTAATCACAGAAACCTCATGTTCTACGCTTCTACCTCCAAATAAAACCCCTACAGTCTTCATCAAAAAGCCTCCTTATTCGCTATAATTATCTGGTAAATCATTTTCAAACAAGACCACATCCCCTGGCTTTGTAATTTTTCCAAGTTCTTCTGTAGCACTGGTTAAGTTATTTACTACAAATATATTAGCTGGGTTAAAACCTGTACTTATAAGACCCTCATAGATAGGTATAGTTCTCTTTTGCCCTATTAAGATTACATAATCACATACCTTGGCCATATTTACTCCAAATTCACGATTAGCAGACTCTTCCATATCTCCTAACTCAATCATTCCAGGTGTAACTACTATTTTACTTCCCTCTTTAAATTCAGCCAAGACATCAAGGGCTGCCTTTGTACCTATGGGATTTGAATTAAAAGCATCGTCTATTATTATTACCCCATTTACTGCTTTTATGACATTTAACCTATGTTCTATAGGTTCAACCTTCTTAATACCCTCGCTTATTTCTTCAAAAGTAAGACCAAGAACAATACCAGCACAGGCCCCAGCTAAGAGATTGTATATGTTGTGTCTACCTAAGAGTCTAGTATTACACCTAATAGAGTTTCCTTTTTTATCTTTTAAATTAAAAGCAGACCCATTTTCTGATACTTCTATCTGATCAGCATAAACATCTAGCTTTTCTACATTTTCAAGTCCATATAGGATTTTTTCCTTAAAGGTCTTATCAGCTAGCTTTTGAATGTATTCATTGTCATAGTTAAATATAGCTACCCCATCAGTTGGCAGTTCTTCTATTAGTTCGTATTTTGTCTTCATTATATTATCAATATTCTTAAAAGTTTCTATATGGACGGGTCCTATGGAAGTTAAGATGCCGATTTTTGGTTGGGCTAGTTCCGCTACCTCCCTAATTTCCCCTAAAACCTTCGCCCCCATTTCTGCTACAAATACTTGATGGTTTTCACTTAAGTCATTATTTATAACCTTGGAAAGCCCCATAGGAGTATTATAGGATTCGGGGGTGTTTAATACATTGAACTTATTAGAAAGTATAGTCCCAACTATAAACTTAGTGCTAGTCTTTCCAAAGCTTCCTGTTATTCCAATTACAGTAAGGTCTTCTCTTTGTCTTATCTTATTTTGTGCAGACTTATAAAAGCCCATATTTATGTTATTTTCTATTGGTTGCATCACTAGGGTTGATAGCCACATTATAATAGGCTGTAGTAAATAAACTAAAAGGGAGAAAAATATAAATATTCCTCCGCTAACTACAATATGACTTCCTAAGGAAGATATAATTTGAATAACTAAAAGGGTGGTGAGAGAAATGAAAAGACCACTAATAAGACCATTTGCATAAAAAAGTCTCTTAGCCCTGTCTGTCATAACAAGGGGTTTCTTTATAGGTAGGTTTTCCTTACTAATTGAATAGGCCCTGTTTTTATTGTTATTTAACCATTTCATATAGTTTTCTCCTACATATCCTTCAAGCTGGACCATATGTAATGATTCTTTTGACCTATTTTTCATTAGGTATACTGATACTAGTGATAATACTAGTATTGCTACTATTATTTCAACATCCATAAATACCCTCCATTATATAAGTATTCAAATACTTACCCATTATTGTTTAAAAAAGACTTTATAACTCTTGCAAAACCATTGTAATCATCTAAGTAAGAATAGTGGCCTGCTCCCTTAAACACAACTAAACCTGAATCTTCAATTTCCTTTTCCATTATTTTTGCCATGTATAGGGGGGTTGCCTCATCCCTATCTCCCCATATTAAAAGAGTTGGAATTTTAATATCCTTTAAGAGGGGTTTTAAGTTTTCATTTACTACCCTGACTAATATTTTCCTCATAACCCCTGATGAATTTTGATAATCATCAGAACCAAATTTCTTATACAGTTTTTCTAGTTTTTCTTCTTCTTTCTTCCAAAAGAAAAAGTACCTATAAGCTTTTTTCATTAGCTTAAAAGACTTAACCCTTATGTGGTATTTTAGGGTCCTCCTTGGAATCAAACCAGCACTGTTAACAAGAACTTGCTTATTTACAAGGTGGGGATACCTGGCAGATAATATGATAGATAATTTGCCACCAAAAGAATGGCCAATAATTGATAATTTTTCTATTCCCATCTTATCTATAAAACTCTTTACTATATCTGCATAATGAAAGGATCCAAAGACATCATTTGGGAGGTCAGACTTGCCAAAACCTGGTAAATCAATGGCATATACTTTTTTTGTATCCTTTAATATATTTACTATAGGCATTACAGTCTCGATACTTGCCCCCCAACCATGTAAAATTAGGATGGGTTCTCCACTACCTTCAGTTATATAGTTGATTTTTAAATTTTCTATTTCAACACTCATTTCCACACTATGACCACCTTATAATAACTATATCACAATTTAAAATTATATCATATTTCCTTGTATTTATACAGCTTAATATCTTTCGGTAAAGAAAAAGAAAAACCCTCCGAAGAGGGCTCATATCTAAAATAAAATACCGCCATAATTTAAGAATACTTGTGAAAATACTAGGGCTACGATTGTCATAAGTTTTATTAGGATATTTAATGAAGGTCCTGAAGTATCTTTAAATGGATCTCCAACTGTATCTCCAGTAACTGCAGCCTTATGAGCTTCACTACCCTTTCCACCATGGTGACCTTCTTCAATGTATTTCTTAGCATTATCCCATGCTCCACCAGCATTTGACATAAATATTGCCATTAGTACACCTGTTACTAAGGCGCCAGCAAGTAAGCCACCTAAAGCTTCAGGTCCTAATAATAATCCAACTATAACCGGTACAAATACTGCTAATAAACCAGGAATAATCATTTCCTTTAAAGCTGATTTTGTACTTATATCTACACAAGTTGCATAATCTGGTGTAGTAGTGCCTTCCATAATTCCAGGCATATCCCTAAATTGTCTTCTAACTTCTTCTATCATTGAAAAAGCTGCCTTACCTACTGCATCCATAGTTAATGCAGAGAATAGGTATGGTAGCATACCGCCTATAAACATACCAGCTATTACTACTGGCTTAGTAACATCAATTGAGGTTAATCCAACTGCTTGAGTATAAGATGCAAATAAGGCTAGGGCTGTTAGGGCAGCTGAACCTATGGCAAATCCCTTTCCTATTGCAGCTGTTGTATTTCCAACTGAGTCTAGTTTATCAGTAATATTTCTTACTTCTTCTGGTAGGTGGCACATTTCAGCTATTCCACCTGCATTATCTGCTATTGGACCATAGGCATCAACTGCTATAGTCATACCAGCTGTTGAAAGCATACCAACTGCTGCTAAAGCTATTCCATATAAACCCTTGGCAGGTTCTAGGTTTCCACCTGCAGCATAAAATGCAACTACAATACCAAGTGCAATTATAAGAATAGGAAGGGCAGTTGACATCATACCTACTGATAATCCACCTATTATATTAGTAGATGCGCCTGTTTCGGATTCCTTCGCAATCCTTTTAACAGGGTTATAATCAGCGGATGTAAAGTACTCTGTAATCTTTGCTATTGCCAAACCTACTACTAATCCTGATAAAATTGCTATAAAAGGCCTAAAGCTACCTAAAAATAAGGTACTTAATAGGGCGCCAGCTGCCATTGTAACTACTGAACTTACAAGGGTTCCCTTATTAAGGGCTTTTTGAGGGTCATTATCCCCACCTACAAAGAAAACTCCAATTATTGAAGCTAAAATACCAACTGCTGCTAGGGCAAATACAAAGTAAACTGCTGGTAATCCATAAGCTAATAAGCCTAAGGTTACTGCAGAAATAATTGCACCTACATATGATTCAAATAAGTCAGCTCCCATTCCAGCTACATCACCAACGTTATCTCCAACATTATCAGCTATAACTGCTGGGTTTCTTGGATCATCCTCTGGGATACCTGCTTCTACCTTACCTACTAAGTCAGCTCCAACATCTGCTGCTTTAGTATATATACCTCCCCCAACTCTTGCAAACAAGGCAATTGAAGAAGCTCCTAAACCAAATCCTGTTATAATTGCAGGGTCTCTAAAAATATAATATGAAATACCTATTCCAAGTAAACCTAGTCCAACAACTGACATACCCATTACAGAACCACCTGAAAAAGCAACATTTAAAGCCTTATTCATACCGGATTCCATAGCTGCATTGGCAGTTCTAACATTTGCCTTTGTAGCCACCCTCATTCCAAAAAATCCTGCTAGCATTGAAAACAATGCCCCAAAAAGGAATGTGATTGCAGTTGTCCAACCAATTAATACTCCTAATACTACAAATAATGCCGCAATAAATATTGATAAAGCTCTGTACTGTCTAGCTAAAAATGCATTAGCTCCTTCTTGGATGTATGTAGATATCTCTACCATCCTATCATTTCCTGGACTTACCTTATTGATTGTCGATGCCTTGTAGAAAGCAAATAACAAAGCAACTACTCCAACTAATGGAGCAGCAATTAAAGCAAAACTCATTTTATATTCCTCCTTATTGTGCTGCTATTGCAATAGCAGAAATCATAAACACTATTGCAGCTGCAATAGTCACTTTTCTAAGCATTGCTTGCCTACTTGTACCAATACTCTTGCCAAAGCTTCCATCAGAACCTCCACCTATTGCTCCGATACCCTCTGACTTGCTCTCTTGTAATAGTATGCTTAATATTAAAGCAAGACTAGAAATCAGCATTAAGACTGAAAACAAAACTGTCATAACTACACCCCCAATTACTAAAAATAAATATCTCTTTGTCTATAACATTATCATTTTAACATAGCTAAATATTAAAAGCAATTTAATTTAACCACTAGACATGGTGTTTTTATACTTTTTAAGTCTTTTGACAACTTGGACACAGGCCCTTAATTTCAAGATTATGTTCAAGTATCTTATAGCCTGTTTGTTTTTCTAATTCTATTTCGTAGTCACCTAGGGGACAACCCTTAATTGGACTTATCTTATTGCATTTTATACAAATTAGGTGGTGCCTGTGTTCCATATGGTTTATTTCATATAAGGCCTTACCGTTTAAGTTAATTTGTGACTTTAAAACTAAACCCTTTTGTTCAAAAGTTTCTAAGATCCTATAAACTGTAGATAAGTTTATAGGCTTATCTAATTTTACAGAAATTAACCTATAGATTTCTTCTGCGCTAATTGGCTGCTTTGATTCTTTTAAAAGCATATATAGCATATGCCTATGATTTGTATTTTTTAACTTATGTTTTTTGAATAATTCCACTAGCTCATCTTGATACATTCTTTACCTCCATATACTAGGCTCTTATAAGCTTCTTAACCCCTAAAAAAATTAAAAACATAATAGCATTTACCATTACAATACTTGCCCCAGATGGAAAATTAAATATATAGGAGGTTACTACTCCTGTAGTTACGGAGAATATGGCTATTAGGGAGGAAATTGTAATAGTTGATTTAAAACTTCTAGAAACTTGTAGGGCTGTTACCGTTGGAAATATAATCATGCTTGATATTAAAAGGGTCCCAACTACCCTTATACCAAGAACTATAGTAATAGATGTTAGGGTGGCAATTAAATAATTCATCATCTTTGTTTTAATCCCAATAACTGAAGCAAATTCCTCATCGTGGGTAACAGCAAATAAGTCATTGTAAAAAAATACTATAAGGGCTATGACAACAAAGGCAAGGATAAAAGAAAAGTACATATCCGATTCCTTAATGGCTAAAATACTACCAAACAAATAGCTAAACAAGTCAATATTAAAGCCTCCAGCAACACTAGCTATCATAACTCCAAGGGCAACTGAAAAAGATGATACAAGTCCTATAGCAGCGTCTCCGTGGATACCTGCCTTTTCATTTAATTGCATGATAAATATAGATGCAATTGTGACAATGGGTATGGATATTAGCAAGGGGGAGGCTCCTAAAAATACAGCAATTGCTACAGTGGCAAAACTTACATGGGCTAGGCCATCCCCAATCATGGAGTATTTTTTTAAAACTAAAAATATTCCTAACAAAGCACTACTTAGGGCTATAAGGGTCCCTACAATAATTGCCCTTTGCATAAAGGAATAAGAAAGAGCTTCTTTTGCCAAATCAAATATTTCAATCATGAATGTGTACCTCCGAATTTATGCCAAAATGATCAAATTCTTTAAAGCTATCATCTATAGAAAATTTATCTGTTGGCCCATAATATATTAATTCCCTATCTAGGAGCATGATTTTTTTTGAACATTTCATTATAGATCCCAAATCGTGGGATACTAATATTATACTCGTGTCATTATTTTCATTTATGCTCTTAATCAAGGCAAAAAACTCTGACCTGACTTTTGGGTCAAGGGCACTGGTTGGTTCATCAAGTATTAATAACTTTGGATCTGAAACCATAGCCCTTGCAAGAAGGACCCTTTGTTGCTGGCCCCCTGATAAATCTCCAATTTTATTGTGTTTAAGGTGGTAAATGGCTAATTTTTTTAAGATGGAATTTACCTTTTTATCATCCTCTTTATTAAGGCGTTTAGGAAATCTCTTAGTCCCAAGTAAGCCAACTGCTACCACTTCGTGGACTTCAGCTGGAAAAAGGGTATTTCCTGTAACTGCTACTTGGGGTAAATATCCAATATCTTGCCTTTTATCTACTATGCCAAATTGATTTATAGTACCCTTTTCAAGGGGTATAAGGCCTAGCATGGCCTTAACAAGGGTAGTTTTACCTGACCCGTTTGCCCCTACAAGGCCTATATAGTCCCCTTGTTCTATTACAAAGCTTATGTCTTTTAAAACTTGGTTGCTACCATAATAAACAGATAGGTTTTTTACTTCTAATAATTTACTCATTATAACCCAACCCCACCTTTAAATTTTCAAGGTTTTCATACATAAAGTCAAAATATGTCTTACCCTTTTCTAAATCTTCCTTAGATACATTGTGAATTCCGTGCAGTAAAAGCATTTCTACACCAGTTTCTTCCACTATAACCTTGGTAACTTTAGGGTCCACAAGTTCTTCATAAAAAATTGCTTTTGCATTTGTCTCATTTATGGTTCTTATCAATTCAGTAATCCTTTGGGGGGTAGGTTCTGCATTAGCAGAAAAACCCGCATATGGCGATAGGTGGTCTAGACCATACTCTTTAGCAAAATAACCAAAGGCAAAATGCCCTCCAGAGAGGATTGTTTTAGATTCTGTCTTAGCCAAACTTTCTCTTATATCAGAGTCTAACTTTTCTAATTTCTCCTTTAAAACACTTGCATTTTCTTCATAATATAAAGCATTTTCAGGGTCTATATCACTTAATGCAGCTTTAATAGAATCCACCATAATAATCACCATATTTGGATCTGTCCAGTAATGAGGGTCAAGATTTTCCTCATCATGGTCTTCATCATGGTCTTCATCATGGTCTTCATCAT
>CAZSLV010000022.1:11500-24141 GCA_964607545.1 uncultured Gudongella sp.
TCAAGATTTTCCTCATCATGGTCTTCATCATGGTCTTCATCATGGTCTTCATCATCATGGTCATGGTGGTCAGAAGATAATAATTCTATGTTTTCACTTAAATCTACAACATAAACCCCTTCTTCCTTTAAGTTATAAACTATATTTTCAGCCCAAGGCTCCATATCTTTTCCTGTAAATAAGAATAAATCTGCGCTTAAAAGCTTCACCATATCCTTAGGAGTCGGCTCAAAAGAATGGGCTTCCGTACCAGGTGGGAGTAAAAGTTCGACTTCTACATGGTCCCCTCCTAGGGCCTTGGTAAAGTAAAACTGGGGAAAAAGTGTGGTCATAACCTTTAAGTTAGGTTTTACATAATCATCGTCATTTTTTTCAACTAATACAGGCTCTTTTATATTTTCTTTTTTACATCCATAAAAAGATGTTGCTAGGATAATTATTACAAGGATTAAAATCAGTTTTTTACCCTTCATTTTGCTTCCTCCTTTAAGTCATATAATTTTAAAATACCCAAATATAAAAAAATAAAACGCAAATGCAAACTATTTGCATATGCGTTTTATTTTATATCCTTTTCCTTTAAATGTCAATCCTAGCCTTTAAGGTTGTAAAATGTTTTTCTTCCCTTGTAAAGAGACATTTCTCCTAGTTCATCTTCAATCCTAAGAAGTTGGTTGTATTTTGCAACCCTATCTGTCCTTGAAGGGGCGCCTGTTTTTATTTGTCCTGCATTTGTTGCAACTGCTAGGTCAGCAATTGTTGAATCTTCTGTTTCACCTGACCTGTGTGATATAACTGCTGTAAATCCATGGGTCTTAGCTAATTCAATTGCATCTAAGGTTTCGGTAATAGTACCTATTTGATTTAATTTTATAAGGATTGAATTTGAAATTCCAAGTTCTATTCCCTTTTCTAATCTCCTAGTATTGGTAACAAATAAATCATCACCAACTATTTGAATCTTATCTCCTAACCTTTCAGTTAGCAATTTCCAACCATCCCAATCATCTTCATCAAGTCCATCTTCAATGGATATAATTGGATACTTTTCAACTAAGTCTTCATAATAATGAACCATTTCTTCTACAGAAAGGACCCTACCTTCACCTTTAAGATTATAAGTTTTATCGTCCTTGTTGTACATACCAGATGCAGCTACATCAAGGGCCAATAGTATGTCCTCTCCAGCCTTATAGCCTGCTTTTTCTATTGCCTCTACAATTGTAGATAGGGCTTCTTCATTGCTAGAAAGATTAGGTGCAAAGCCACCCTCATCTCCAACAGAAGTATTTAAACCCTTAGACTTAAGTACAGCCTTTAAATTGTGAAAGATTTCTGTTCCCATTCTTAAGCCTTCTTTAAAAGTCTTTGCCCCAACTGGCATTACCATAAACTCTTGTATGTCTACATTATTATCAGCATGGTCTCCACCGTTTAAGATGTTCATCATTGGTACAGGAAGGGTTTTAGCATTTATTCCTCCAATATACTGATAAAGTGGAATTCCTAGTTCATTTGCACCTGCTCTTGCAACTGCCATAGATACAGCAAGAATTGCATTTGCTCCTAATTTTCCCTTGTTGTCAGTTCCATCTAATTCCATCATAATTTTATCAATTAGTATTTGGTCAAATACTTCCATTCCAATTATTTCATCAGCTATAATATCATTTACATTTTCTACTGCATTTAAAACACCCTTACCTAGGTATCTTCCCTTATCCATATCCCTTAATTCAACAGCCTCATATATACCTGTTGAAGCACCAGAAGGTACTATGGCCCTTCCAAAAGCATCTAATTCTGTCCAAACTTCTACCTCTACGGTTGGGTTACCCCTTGAATCTAATACCTCTCTAGCATAAACATCAGTAATTATACTCATTTACATCACTCCTATCATATTTTTATACTACTTTATTAGTGAATTTCCTTCCATTTCTTTTGCCTTAGGTAGTCCCATCATTTGAAGCAAGGTTGGTCCTATATCAGCTAATATGCCTCCATCCCTAAGGTCAACTTGCCCTTGACCTACCATGATTAGGGGAACTTCATTGCTTGTATGGGCAGTTACTACTGCTCCAGTATTTTCATCCAACATCCTTTCAGCATTTCCATGGTCGGCAGTAATTATAAGCTTACCATTAATTTCTTCCATTAATTCTACAACTTCACCCATGCATGTATCTACTGTTTCAATAGCCTTTACTGCAGCAGGTATAACTCCAGTATGACCAACCATATCTGGGTTAGCAAAGTTAAGAATAATCAAATCATACTTATCAGACCTTATCCTTTTTAAGACTTCATCCTTAACCCCGCTTGCACTCATCTCTGGCTTTAGGTCATAGGTTGCAACCTTTGGAGATGGTATCAAGGCCCTATCTTCATTTTCAAAAGGCAATTCCCTGCCTCCATTAAAGAAGAAGGTAACATGGGCATATTTTTCTGTTTCTGCTATTCTTAATTGAGTCTTGCCAAGACTTGAGACATACTCTCCTAGGGTGTTTACTAGGGGGTCATTAGTATATGCTACATGGACATTTTTGATAGTCTTATCATATTCAGTCATAGTTACATAATAAGTTTTTACTTTTTTCTTTCTAATAAACCCATTAAAATCCTCATCTACAAGGGCTCTAGTTATCTGCCTAGCCCTATCTGGCCTGAAATTAAAAAATATAATTGAATCATTATCTTCTATCACTTTGACAGGTCTGCCATCCTCAGTTATTACTGTAGGAAGTACAAACTCATCATTTACTCCCCTTTTATAGGATTCTTCTATTGCATCAATTGGATTTTCATATAATTGGCCTTGACCTAGGAGGAGGGCATCATAAGCAAGGACAACCCTCTCCCACCTATTATCCCTATCCATGGTGTAGTACCTACCAGAAATGGTGGCAATTTTACCTACTCCAATTTCATCCATCATATCCAAGAGTTCTTGGACTTGGCTACTACCTATAGATGGGGGAACATCCCTTCCATCTAAAATTACATGAACAAAGACATTGTCAAAATTATGCCTTTTCATAAGTTGCAAGAGGGCATAAAGATGGGTATTGTGGCTGTGGACTCCTCCATCTGAAACCAGTCCGATAAGGTGGATAGCACTATTATGCTTTTTAGCATTATCTATAGCATCTAAAAACTCTTTCTTGTTAAAAAAAGCTCCTTCTTGTATTTCCTTAGTAATTCTAGTAAGTTCTTGATAAACTATCCTTCCAGACCCAATATTTAAGTGGCCTACTTCTGAATTGCCCATCTGACCTTCTGGCAAACCTACACTTAAACCACTGGCTTTTATAGTAGTATAGGGATATTGTTTTTTCAATCTATCATAATTTGGTTTTTGAGCTAATTCAACTGCATTACCAGGATATTTTTTCCCTATCCCAAATCCATCCAATATCATTAACATCACTGGTTGTTTTAACATCTTATTTCCTCCGATCAATAATTGACTAAATCTATAAAGTCATTAGACTTTAAACTAGCACCTCCAACTAAAGCGCCATCTATATTTTCCATTTCCATTAGTTCCTTAATATTACCTGGCTTTACGCTTCCACCATACAAGATTTGTATTTTGTTAGCACTTGACCCACCATAGAGTTCATCTATACTTGTTCTTATTAAAGCACACATTTCTTCTGCTTCATTAGAAGTTGCCGTCTTACCAGTTCCTATAGCCCAAACTGGTTCATAAGCAATTACTATGTTTTCTAAAGCCTCTTTTGGTATATCTTTTAAAGCTTCCACAACTTGGTGCTTGACCAATCTTATATGATCATTTTCCTGTCTTTCAAGTAAATTTTCACCAACGCATACTATTGGCTTCATATTTAATTCTATGGCAGTCTTTAACTTGTGATTAACTATCTCATCTGTTTCTTTAAAGTAAAGCCTTCTTTCTGAGTGGCCTAATATAACATAAGAAACTCCAATATCCTTAAGCATGGGACCAGAGATTTCTCCTGTATAAGCCCCTTCTTTTTCCCAGTGCATATTTTGTGCACCAATTTTAATATTACTTCCTTCTGTTGCACCTATAGCTGCTTGTAAGGATAAAAATGGGACACAAAGTATAGTTTCAACTTGAGGATTTAAGTTGGCACTTTTTATTTCTTGAATTAAGCTAAGTGCTTCCCCTATTGTTTTATTCATCTTCCAGTTACCTGCAATAATTGGTTTTCTCAAAATTTTAACCTCCTATTCGCTTATAGCATCTATCCCTGGCAGGACCTTGCCTTCAAGCAGTTCTAACGAAGCTCCTCCTCCTGTGGATACATGGCTAATCTTATCAGCTAGACCTGCCTTTTCAACAGCAGAAGCAGAATCTCCCCCTCCTACAATTGTAGTAGCACCTGAAGCAACCATAGCCTTTGCAATAGCATAAGTTCCCTTATTGAAATTATCCATTTCAAATACTCCCATAGGTCCATTCCAAATAATAGTTTTAGCTTCTTTTATTACATCTGAAAACAATGATATGGTTTCTTCTCCAATATCAAGTCCCATCATATCATTTGGTATTTCATCAGCCTTTACAGTTTTAAAATTTGTATCATTTTTAAATTCTTTTGCAACTACAAGGTCTATTGGTAGCACAAAGGCTACTCCTTTTTCCTTGGCCTTGTCCATAAGTTCCCTTGCCAAGTCAATTTTATCTTCCTCGAGTAAGGATGTTCCAACTTCATAGCCCTTGGCTTTTAAGAATGTAAAAGCCATTCCACCACCGATTATTATAGCATCTACCTTATTAATTAAATTTTCTATTACACCTATCTTATCTGAAACTTTTGCCCCTCCTAAGATTGCAACAAAGGGTCTTTCCGGAGCATCTAGGGCCTTACCCATTATGGAAACTTCTTTTTCCACTAAAAATCCTAAGGCTGATGGTAAAAACTTAGATACGCCAACATTAGAAGCATGGGCCCTATGAGATGTTCCAAAGGCATCATTTATATAAATATCTGCCAAGGATGCTAGGTCTTTTGCAAAATCTTCCCCATTTTTTTCTTCTTCTTTTCTATACCTAGTATTTTGCAAAAGCATTACCTGACCCTGTTTTAAAGCCTGGGCTTCTGCCTTAACCCTATCTGAAACAACATTTTCATCATTAGAAAATATGACATCCCTATTTAAAAGCTCAGATAACCTATCAGCTACTAACCTTAGAGAAAATTCTTCCTTTGCTTCTCCCTTAGGCCTACCTAAGTGTGACATTAATATGATTGAGGCTCCTTTTTCTAATAGGTACTCGATTGTTGGGAGGGAGGACTTTATCCTAATATCATCTGTAATTTGACCTTCTTTATTTATGGGTACATTGTAGTCTACCCTAACTAATACTCTTTTATTGTTTACATCCATATCTTTTAAGGTTTTTTTATTTATCAAATTTTCCACCTCTTTTATTAGTATAATTCCATAAATTAAGTGACAAGTCGGGTCAATTGACCCGACCTATGTTTTACCACTTAGATGCTATAAGTTTTGCTAAATCAACTACTCTAGATGAGTATCCCCATTCGTTGTCATACCAAGATACTACCTTTACCATATTGTCAATTACCATTGTAGAGTCAGCATCAACTATTGATGATCTTTCATCTCCAACAAAGTCTCTTGATACTAGAGGCTCTTCACTAAAGCCCATAATACCCTTTAATTCATTCTCACTAGCTTCTTTTAGATACTTATTTACTTCTTCTGCACTTGTATTTCTATCTACTTCAAACACTACATCAACTAATGATACTGTTGGAACTGGTACCCTTAGGGCAAATCCATTTAACTTACCCTTTAACTCAGGTAGTACTAAGGAAACTGCCTTAGCTGCTCCTGTTGTAGTAGGTATAATATTCTCTGCTGCTGCCCTTGCCCTTCTCATATCCTTATGCCTTTTATCATGAATCATTTGGTCATTTGTATAAGCATGAACAGTAGTCATTAAACCTTTTTTAACTCCAAATTTATCAAGTATAACTTTAGCAACAGGTGCTAGACAGTTAGTAGTACATGATGCATTTGATATGATATGATGTTTTTCTGGATCATATAGGTCATCATTTACCCCCATGACTATTGTAATGTCTTCGTCCTTTGCTGGAGCAGTTATCATTACTTTTTTAGCTCCTGCTTGTAAGTGTTTTGATAAACCTTCCCTATCTTTAAATGCTCCAGTGGAATCTATTACAAACTCAACACCCAAGTCTTTCCATGGAATTAATGCTGGATCTCTTTGAGCTACAACCGGGATTTTTTTACCGTTAATTATAAAACCTTCATCATATGGTTCAATAGTCCCATCAAATTTTCCATATAAACTATCGTACTTAAAAAGGTGAGCTAAGTCTGGTATTGGACCAGATGCATTTATTGCAACTATTTCAAAATCCTCAACCTTATTTTCTGCCCAAATTCTTACTACGTCCCTTCCTATTCTACCAAATCCATTTAAACCTACTTTTAAACTCATAAATTCTCCTCCTTATTTATTTTAAATTTAAATTAACAACTCTATTATTTTAATACCCACTGCCTCGTCAATTACTAAAGAAATATCCTTTCTTATGGATGAGACAGCTATTATTGCTTGAGCCTTGTCTTTACCACCAACTACCCCTATTACTTCCTTTAAACCCTTATATTTATCAAGGGAAATTCCAACTGTCTTATACTCCCAAATATCCCTACCATCTATAGAAAAATAGTGGCCAAAGGCTTCAGCTACAGCCCCATCATCTAATAAGCTTTGAATCTTACTGTCAGAAAGCCTCCTTCTTTTTGCTAAGACATCAGCCCTGCCAATACCAAAAATTAAAATATTCATTTGGTCAATCAGGTCAAGTACTTCTTTAATTTCAGGGTTAGTAGAAACTGCCTTAAGGGCTTGTTCATCCAGACCATCGGGTATATAAAGCATCCTATATAAGGCCCCCAAGTTCTTTCCTATATTTGCAGCAACAGAGTTTGCCTGGTTAGTCATTTCAGTCCCCAGACCTCCCCTTGCAGGGATTACAATTACATCCTTATAGGTTTTGTCTGATTGAACCATCTCTGATACATAAGCCATGGTAGTTCCACCAGTTACCCCAATAATGTCTCTTTCTCCTAGATTTCTTAAAAGGATACTAGAGGCTACCCTACCCATTTCTAGTAGGACATCCTTATTGGTTTCTGAATCACCAGGTACAACTACAATATCCCTTAATTTAAGCTTTTCTTGTAGTAGCTTTGTCAATTGACCAATGCCTCTGATATTATAATAGGCTTGTTCTAAATTTTTTAATAATTTCTTGGCCTCACCTGTAACATACATACCCATATTGTCTATAGTTAACAACTTAAGTTCTTTAAGTTTTTCAACTTCATAGCGGACAGTTCTTTCCCTTAAACCTAGATTTAAAGAAATTGCCCGTCTGCCTAGGGGTTCGTTCATTTCAATGTTCTTTAATATCTCATACCTTGTTTCTATAATTTTTAAAGCATCTGGTGCAATTTTTTCTATGCTTTTTATTAAATCTATAAAATCACCTCCGCTGGACAAATATTGTCCACCTTAAATTTTTATTGTCCCAGTTTGGTCAAAAAAAACTTATACTTCATTTTACACCTAAATACAACTTAAGTAAAGACCTAATTAAAATCTTCTTCTTAAGGATGAAGATGGAATTTGTAATTCTTCCCTATACTTGGCAACAGTTCTTCTAGATACTTTAATTTCTCTCATTTTTAGCATATCTGTTATAACTTGGTCGCTTAAGGGTTTTTTTGGGTCCTCATCTTTAATTATACCCTTAATTATAGATTTTACACTTGTAGAAGAAATTTCTCCTACTTTTGATGAAAGGCCTGCCTTGAAAAAATACTTTAACTCAAACAAGCCCCTAGGGGTTTGAACATACTTCCCATTAGTGGCTCTTGATATGGTAGATTCATGCATATCTATATCTTCTGCTACATCTTTTAAGGTTAAGGGGGTTAAACTCCTATCCCCATAGAGGAAAAATTCTCTCTGATACTTTAATATAGACTCTATAACCTTATACATAGTTTGTCTTCTTTGTTCTATACTCTTTATAATCCACATGGCTGAATTAAACTTAGACTCTAAGTATTCAGTAGTCTTTTGATCTTTTGTAGTTTTTATTAAATTCTTATAATATTCATTTATATTTAACCTAGGCCCTGTAATGTCATTTATAAATATATAAAAGTCTCCATCAATTTCTTCTATACTAGCATCAGGAATTATATACTTTACATCCTCGCTACCCCTAAAGCTCCTCCCAGGCTTAGGTTCTAGGGATTTTATTATATCTATATAAGCTTGGCTTTCTTTATTAGAAATACCAAGTGCCTTAGCAATAATATTTATTTTATTTTGACCGATATCTTCTAAGTGGTCCCTTACTATTTGCTTTAACTTTAAATCTTCTTCATCTTTTAATTGTATTAATAAGCATTCTTTTAAGCTTCTTGCACCCACCCCATAAGGCTCAAAGGCTTGTATGGTATTAATAAGAACGTTTTCAATTTTTTCAACAGGTGCCTTTATTTGTTCACTTATTTCATCTAAGCTAGCTAACAAATATCCATTATCATCAATATTTTGTATTATATACTCTCCTATTTTATAGTCACTAGGACTTATACTTGCCATATTTAATTGGTCAATTAGGTAGTCCTTCAAAGTTTCCCCATAGGAAGTGAAGTTTTCAAAGGAATAATCCTTTATATTCCTATCTACTTCCACCCTATAGCTAATATCATCATACTTTTCTAGGTACTCCTTCCAGTCAATATCACTTTCTTCTAATTTGCTTTCATTTTCTGTAACTTCATGTACTTCTTCGGGTGGTTTTTCCCACTCTAACAAGGGGTTTACTTCCATCTCTTGTTTGATATATGCATTAAGTTCAAGGCTTGTATATTGAAGCATTTGAATAGCTTGTCTTAATTCAGGTGTCATAATAAGCTTTTGACTTTGTTCTAAAGTTAAATCATAACCAAGTTTCAAATAAACCACCTCCTTTTTATCCTTCATATATGTGTATTATACCAAATTATCCTCTTATAAACAACGAAGGCAAGCTTTAAAAAGCTTACCTTACTAATAACCATATGCCTAGGCCTAGAGCAAGTAGGGCCCAAATATAGAAAAATATTTCAGTCCCCCTATCTCCAAGGACTTTAATAAAAGCTTGTATTTTTTTCATCTTCCATATACCTTCTGGTTTTAAAACTGCAATTACAACTACTAAAACCGCATAGATAATTAAAACAACTCCAAGTATTTTCATATAAGAATCCTCCCTTTATTCTAATCCCCTTCTGATCTTTGGTGCTAATATAATAAAGACTAGCCCGCTTATACCCAAGATTATTCCTGTGTACTTTAAAATATCAAGGAAAGAACCTGTCTTACTTAAGAGCAAGTCATTCCCCTTGTATGTCCAGTAAAAGGGTATCCAGTAAAAGAAGGGTTGCCACTTGTCCCCTAAAAGTTCAACTGCTGCAACAGCTCCTCCTAGAGGAAGGAAAAGCATCTTCATATTTCCAGCTGCATTCATAATGTCATCGTTATTAATACCTTCTATAAAGCCTATAAGGATACTTATGATACAAGTACTTGTAACTATTAAGAAGGCGTGGAAGTAATTTATATCTCTAAAGCCTGTCATAAAGAGCATTATAAAGATGCCAACTACTGGTATAAAAACCCCCATTATGCTTTTACCTGCAATAAACCCCATCCTAGAAACTGGAGATAGGTGGATTGCGCTAATGGTATTATCTGTCTTTTCTTCTACAATGTTTAAGGCTATAATCATCCCCCCTAGGATTGAAGTAAACATTATAGCTATATTTACCATCATTTTCTTTAGGGGAGGAATTTCCCTACCATAGTCGACTATTTCCGCTTGAGAATCCTCTATGCTTATATTGTAATGGTTAAAAGCAGCTAAGTTTTTTACATAATCTACAACATAAGTAGGTTCGTTGCCTTGGGTTAAGATAAAGTAATCTCCTTTATTTATTGGTAAAACACCAACGATATGATCCCTTTTTTTTACCCTCTCTTCAATATCCTTTATACTTTCAAGGCTTTCTACCTTAGCAAATTGTTTAAAGTAATATTCCTGACTTGGGTTTTCTCCCCTTAATAAGGCTATATCAACTGTGGTGTCATTAATTCCAGGAGAAAAAATATTAATCATTATAGCAAACATCACAGGTACAATTATTATATACATAGTTATAAAATCTCTTATACTTGCTTTTAAATCTCTTTTAAATATGAGAAATATCTTTCTAATCATTTTATAACACTCCTTTATAAGCTCAGGGTCTTTTTAAATCTGTAGTTTGCTAATATAAAAATACCTAACCCCAATACTGTAAATAGAAGGGATGCAAGTAAGACATAAGCTATATTACCATTTATAGTAATAATTTCTTTAAAGGCTTGAAGCATTACATAGCTTGGGATAATTTTCATCCAAGCTGGGTCCCAACTTGGGGTAAAATAAGATATATTTGGCATTATCATAATCATCATGACAATATATAAAACACCAAAGGCCTGGGTTATATCTTCATAAAAGCTTGTGATATAAAGTCCCAAAGCAGCCGCAAAAAACCCAGATGTAATTAAAAACAAGAACATAAGAAGGTAATTTGCTTGAAGTCCCATAATAGGTAGGGCCATGATTAAACCTGTTACAATTGATGTTAAAATTATTACACCTATTTTACTTATAAGGTAGTGGCTAACGGTGGATGCTGTTACTGCATAAGCCTTTATAATCCCCTCGCTCTTATCTAAAAATATATAAGCAGCAATAATAAATAAGCTCATAAGACTTCCATTAAATGTTAAGAATACAGGAACCATATTTTGCCTATCAGTTAGGGGCTTACTATCTTGATACATAGATTTCACCAGTATATTATCAGTATAATCTTCTATGACATCATGGCTTGCTTTTTTATTTTGAAATACTAAAAGTAAATTTCTAAGCTTTTCTGTTTCATACCCTTGCAGGTAAAAGGTGCTAACAACCTGCTTGTCTTTATTTACATGGACACGGACTGTAGGAAGCCTTTCAGAATTTGAAAAAGCATCCAGGGCTTCTAAGGAATCTAATAAATATATCTTTGATTCTTCTGTCTCATAAAGTTCTGCTTTAAATATACTTTTCCCAGCTTTTAGGTCTACATACTCTACACTTTCATTTATATCTTCATCAAGTAAAGCTTTTTTATACCTATCTGAAACAACTTGCGGTAGGTCAAGGTAGATATACTCCTTGCCCTTAGTTGAAAATTCCTCTGGAACTAAAAATAAGAGGATTATAAGAAATATTAAAGCCATACCTATTTCAATATAAAAGTACCATGACTTTGAAGAAAGGATAAGTTCCTTTGTAAAACTATGCCACAGTTTCATTTAAACCAGGCCCCTTCCTGTAACCTTAATAAATATTTCTTCAAGGCTTGCTTCCTTTGTATGCATAGTTTGTATGTCATATTTATCTATTACTTCTATTAGCTTTTCTTTCTCCTCTTCTACCACAGTAGAAAAACTTTCTTTAACAAGCTGTCCTTTTTTATGGTATTCTATCTCAACTAGTTTCTCCCCATACATTAATTTTAAATTCTTAGGAGAATCTATTAACCTTATCTTCCCGTCAACAATAAAGGCAACCCTGTGGCATAATTCATCTGCTATAAACATATTGTGGGTTGTTAAAAATATAGTAACCCCTTTTTTGTTTTCTTCCCTTATTATATCTTTTATCTCAGAGGCAATAGATGGGTCAAGACCAGTTGTTGGTTCATCTAAAAACCACAGCTTGGGGTTATTTATCATAGACCTTGCAAAGGTAAGCCTGTGTTTCATTCCCTTAGAATACTTACCTGCCTTTATATTTTCTTTACCATCTAAGCCTACCATCTTAATTAATTCCATGGGGTCCCTTGTTTTTACATCAAAGAGTTTACCATAAAACTTAAGATTTTCTAAACCACTCATTTTATTGTAAACATTTGATTGCTCAAAAGACATACCTATTTCATTAAACATCTTGTTTTTAATATTTCTAATATCATACCCTGCAACTTCAACTTGGCCTTTTTGAAGTTGTAATAAACCTACTAGGATATTTTGAGTTGTTGATTTACCAGCTCCTGAAGGTCCTAAAAATCCAAATATTTCTCCCTTTTCAACCTCAAAATTAGCATCGTATACTGCGTAATTTTCATCATTAGAATATGAGTGGTAAAGGTTCTTTACTTTTATCATCTTTTACCTCCAATCACCTATAAAATCCTTTTCTCAATACTTTTACATACTTATCTACTTCATCAGCCATTTCATCAAAATTTAAGCTTTCCCCAATCTTTGTCTTTTTAAGATATTCTTCCCCCATCTTTTCAAAAGTCCATATTAAAATATTCATAACTTCCTTTATCTCTAGATCTTGTCTAAAAAGTGAAAAATCAATATTTTTATAATAAATTTTTTCAAATATATTTGGAAGGTATTCTTCATAAATTTCCTTTAATTCTTCTATAGATTTTTCACTAGTAATTCGTTTTGAAAAACCTAAGAGGTGGGGATA
>CAZSLV010000023.1:0-24087 GCA_964607545.1 uncultured Gudongella sp.
TAAAAACAAAGTACTAAAGCTTACATATTATTATTTTATCATATGAAAATTATACTATATTTTACTTGAAAAATGATTAATACAGGGTATGTTCTGTTCTTATTTTAGGCATGGTTTGGCTATTTACTACAGATAGATACATAAGAGGCAATATTAGAACTATTGACAAAGCAGATGGAATTAATATTGTTGCTGAAGACAAAGTAGTATCCTATCCATTTGATGAAAAATTAATTAAGCTGGTATCATATGGTGGTTCTATAGTTAAAGTAGATAACTTTTTTGTTGGATTATTTTGACCTTATAGTAATAAATTAACTAAAATTAATATGGACATTAGATATACCTTAGGTGATTCCACACTTGCTACTGCGGATGTTTTTAAGTCTAATGAAAATTCACAAGAATATTTTTTATATATGGATAATGTTTATTGGTCAACATATTCAAAGCTTATAGATTTATTAGAGTTGATAGAATAACTTGCAATTTGAGTATTATCTTAGTTAGCTCATATGTCACATGCTTAGTAAATAACGACTTAGTGGTAGTAAATGGTGAAGTGAATATTATTTGTTAAATCCTTGGAGGTAGTAAACTATGGAATGTTTAATTAGAAAAGTGGATTATGAAGAATTAGATAAAGCATTTTCTCTGATTTGGAATACATTTTTACAGTTTGTTGCACCATATTATACCAAAGAAGGAATAAATACTTTTAGTACTAATTTTATTGAAAATAAAGATTTTAAGGATAGCTTTAAAAATGGTAAACAGATTATGTACGGAGCATATTCAAAAGGAAAACTCGTTGGAGTTGTATCCATTAGTGCATGTAATAATATATCATGTTTTTTTGTAGATAAGGAATATCATAGAAATGGTATTGCAACAATGCTCTTTAATCAAATATTTTCAGAATTGAAGGAAAAGCAAGTTGAAAAAATATCATTAAATGCTTCTCCATACGCTGTACCTTTTTATCATGCGATAGGATTTAAAGATTTGGATGAGGAACAAGACTTTCATGGAATTTTATATATACCAATGGAGGTTATACTATAAAAAATAAGACCGATTGCGTAGTTGTATTAATTCAATTTCTTTATATTTAACGACACAGTCGTGGAAAATTGTGCAACATAGTAAATAAGGAGGTAATGTTATGTATCAATATAAATATGTAAAAGCATCTTTGGGAGGTCTATTTTTAGCCGCAAATCATCATGAAATAATTGATAAACACGCTAAAGAAGGTTGGCGATTAGTGCAAGTCCTTCCTGTAGAATATAATGGACATGGTAAACCTACAGATTTTGAAATTATTTTTGAAAAGAAAATAAATAATTAAGTTAAAGCCTATGATTTTTAATTGTTGCACCCTCTTAGTAATATATGGACCTTAGCATTATTTATTTTTAATATTATTTAACTAATAATTTCAGTTTGTCGTTAGAGAATGTTATCGTATATTATGACAAGCTCTACACTATTTATGGTATCGTTATAAGGTCTGATTTTAGCCATTCACAGTTTGTCACAATAAGAATTGAGTAAAACTCAAATAAAAAAATAAAGCAAAAAAGCCCTAATGGGCTTTTTTATCTATTTTTGCTAAAATTACCTTTGTCAATTCTCCAACTACCAATGGAATAAAGGCAAATGATAGGACTATCTCCCAGTCAATTAAACCAAGAGGGAAGGTGTAAAATACTGTATTCATAAAAGGTATATAAATTACCGCTAAGAGTAGGATAAAGGCACCTGTTGTTGCCCACAGCATGGTTTTATTAGAAAATATACCAATTTTCCATAAAGTAAATCTTTGAGACCTGCTTGAATAAGCTCTTAAGAGTTCTGAAATAATAAGAGTGGCAAACACTATTGTCCTTGCTTCGACTATATTAGCTACTCCATAAAGATTAAGAGCAAATAAATAGGCCGCAAGGGAGGCTCCCCCAACTGCTATACTTTGTACACTAACACCTAAAAGCATTCTTTTATCCAAGATAGCTTCTTTTGGATCCCTGGGTGGCCTATCCATTATATCTGGCTCGCCTTTTTCTACACCAAGGGCTAGGGCAGGGAAACTATCTGTCACAAGGTTTAACCACAATAATTGTATTGGTAGGAGGGGGACTGGAAGATTTAATAGAATACTAGTAAATACCAGTAAGATTTCTCCAATATTACATGAAAGCAAAAAGTACACAAACTTTTTAATGTTAGAAAATATAATCCTACCTTCTTCAACTGCTGCTACTATAGATGCAAAGTTATCATCTGTAAGTATCATATCTGCTGTGTTTTTAGCAACATCAGTACCTGTTATCCCCATTGATATGCCAATATCTGCCTTTTTTATAGCCATTGCATCGTTGACTCCATCCCCAGTCATGGCAGCTACATCTCCATTGTCCCTAAGGGCAGTAACTATCCTTACCTTATGCTCTGGAGAGACCCTGGCAAATACTTTTGTATTTTTTACAACCTCTCTTAAGTCTTCATCACTCATTGAGTCAATATTATTCCCCATCATAGCTTGAGATTCATCATCTGCAAGTCCCAAGTCTTTAGCTATGGCATAGGCTGTTTCCTTGTAGTCACCTGTTATCATAATCGTATTAATACCAGCTTTTTTACACAAGGCAATAGCCTTTTTAGCCTCTGGTCTAAGGGGGTCTATCATACCTGTAAGTCCAACGAAGATCATATCTTGTTCATTTGTTTCTGAGTCAGGGTCCTTTGGAAGGCTCTTATACTCCTTATAAGAAACTGCTAAAACCCTTAAGGCCTTTTTGGAAAATTCTATATTTTGATCTTTAACTTGTTTTTTTAAATCTTCATCAAAATCAACAATATCCCCATCTAATAAAATTTTATTGCACCTGTTTATTATAATATCGGGCGCACCCTTTGTTACAGAAACAATTTCAGCTAGGGAAGAGGACTTGTGGAAGGTAGTCATCATCTTTCTTGAAGAATCAAAAGGTATTTCCTTAACCCTAGGGTATTTTATATTTAAGTCTTTTGTTGTAAAACCAGCCTTAGCTGCTAGGGTAACAAGGGCCCCTTCAGTTGGGTCACCAATTATTTTATATTGGGAATCTGTTTCTTCTAACTTAGCATCATTAACAAGGGCTACCATAGTTAGCATTAGATTTAAGCCCTTGACCTTTTCAACATCTAATACTTCTTCTCCAAGCTTAAAGTCACCTTGGGGGCTATAGCCCCTACCGCTTACATCTATAACCTTATTATTGATATATAAACTAACTACTGTCATTTCATTTTGAGTAAGGGTCCCCGTTTTATCTGTACATATTACAGAGGTTGAACCCAAGGTTTCAACAGCAAGAAGTCTTTTTACAATGGCATTTCTTTCTACCATCTTATTCATCCCTATTGCAAGAACAATAGTTACAATTGCAGGGAGGCCTTCTGGTATAGCTGCAACAGCTAAACTTATCGCTATCATAAACATTTCAAGAATTTCTCTACCTTGTATCATCCCAATAACAAAGACTGCTATAGAGATAACTATAGTTGCAATACCTAAAATTTTTCCAAGTTGGTTAAGTTTCTTTTGAAGGGGGGTGCTTTCTTCTTCGATACTTTGTATCATAGAAGCGATTTTTCCTATCTCGGACTTACTAGCAGTAGAAGTAACAAGACCAATGCCCCTTCCATAAGTAACAATAGTTGACATATAGGCCATATTAATCCTATCCCCAAGGGCTACTTCATCTTTTGTAATAAAGCTTGCATCTTTTTCCACAGGTACTGATTCCCCAGTTAAGGATGCTTCTTCAACCTTAAGGTTAGAGCTTTCAATTAATCTTAGGTCTGCGGGTATTATATCCCCAGCCTCTAAAACAACTAAATCTCCAGGAACTAGTAAGGATGCTTTTATTTCTACAGACTTTCCCCCTCTTATGACATTGGCATTTGGGGAGGACATTTTTTTTAAAGCTTCCAGGGCCTTTTCAGCCCTTCCCTCTTGGTAAATTCCAAGTAAGGCATTTACTATTACTATGGACATAATTACAATTGCATCCTTTGTTTCTCCAACAAATAAAGATACTAGGGCAGCTCCAATTAAAATTAAAATTAAAAAGTCAGAAAATTGTCCAATAACCTTTGATAAAAAACTTTTTTTTGCTTCTTCTTTTAACTCATTTGGCCCATATTCTTCTAACCTTAACCCTGCAACTTCTTCACTAAGACCAATTTCCTTATCACTTTCTAAGTCTTTTAAAATTTCATTTATTTCTTTTTGATAAAATTCCATAAAATCCCCTCTTTCAAATATAGGTTCTTTTTTAATATACCCAATAATATACAAAAAAAGACCCCTGTTTATTATATAATAAACAAAAGTCTTGCTTCCTTAATAAATATAAGGTGGTAGCCGGGTTTCCCGTACTGACGACTACCTCTTATTAAGCTACTCCCTCTTGATATAAGAATTATAATGTATTTATAAGCCTTATGCAAGTAGTAAAATAATCAAACGATTGACTTATAAGGATGATTAAGGGATAATTTAGTTAATTACACTTAAAACATTGGAGTGATTATAATGAGTGGTAAAATTTTAGTTGTAGATGATGAAAAGGCCATAGGTGATATAATAAAGTTTAATCTTGAAAAAGAAGGTTTTGATGTTGAAGTAGCTTATGATGGAGAAGAAGGTCTTGAGAAGATAAAGCTAATAAGTCCTGATCTTTTAATCCTTGATATTATGATGCCTAGAAAAGATGGTTTTCAAGTTTTAAAAGAAATTCGACCTGTTTTTAAGTTTCCTGTAATAGTTTTAACAGCAAAAGAAGAAGAAGTTGACAAGGTCCTTGGTTTAGAACTTGGGGCTGATGATTATATGGTAAAGCCCTTTAGCATGAGAGAGTTAATGGCTAGGGTTAAGGCCAACCTTAGAAGGTTAGACTATGACCTAATATCAATTGATGGGAGTGCGGAGATAAATTCCCAAGGCTTAGAAATAGACTTAACCAAATACGAGGTTAAAAAACACGGAGAAGTAATTGAATTAACAATAAGAGAATTTGAACTGTTAAAGTTTCTTGCCCTTAGCCCAGACCAAGTTTTTACAAGGGAACAACTATTAGAAAAAGTATGGGGTTATGAATACTATGGGGATATAAGAACAGTAGATGTAACAGTCCGTAGGCTTAGGGAGAAGATTGAAGATACCGATGGTGATTTTAAATATGTTTTAACTAAAAGAGGCGTTGGATATTACTTCAGGAGGGGTTAACCATGTTTTCCAGTATTAAGTGGAGATTTGTTGTGGTTTACTTCCTATTAGTCTTTATAGCCATGGTAATAATAGGGATTTTTATTATTAATAGCTTAGAAACCCAGCAGCTAGATGCAAAAAAAATCTCAATGGAACAGCAAATCCAAACTATTATGTCAACCTCAAGTGATATTATGGCAGGAAATTGGGTTGATAGTAGGGAGGGTATTCAAAATACCTTAAACGATTGGAGACTTGGAAGTGGAGAGGTTCTTTATGTAATTTATGATGAAGAAATCCCAACTATCCTTTCTACAACAAATAAGCAATATGAAGATATAATTGGAACAAATGCCCTTTCCTTTAGAAACACAGACCCCATCCTAATAGGTAAAGCTTTTGAAGGGGATAAGGATAGTTCAATAATATATGACCAAACTGCAGATACTGACTTTATGCATATAGCAGTACCTGTTTATTCCAGCATGGGGAAAATTTCTGGCATACTATATATGACATCGGACCTTACTAATGTTACAAATACAGTAAATGATTCAAGGGCTATCCTTACTAATGCAACCCTTATAGCCCTTCTAATTACAATTGTCTTAGGCTTTTTTATAGCAAGTTCTATCACAGTTCCCATAAGAAACTTAACTAAAAAAGCAGAAGAAATGTCTTTAGGGGACTTTGACCAGTCAGTAGAAGTTAAGTCTAACGATGAAATTGGACAACTTGCAAAGATGTTTAATCAGCTTACTTTTAAGTTAAAGGAAACCATAGAAGAAATGGACCTTGAGAGAAGTAAACTAGATACTATCTTTAGCTATATGGCTGAGGGAGTTATTGCTATTGATAAAAATGGCCTAATTATTCATGCAAACCCTATGGGTAAAAGCATTACAGGTATATCAGATGATTACCTTGATAATGAAAGAAGGCTAGACCTAGAAAGGGTTAGTATGGCAAGTTTAAATTATGCCAAGCCAAAGACCCTAAGCGGAGAAAGTATCTTTGAAACTGACCTAGGTGTATACAAGGTAAAGTATGCCCCCTTTAAAAATGAAAAAGATATTATAGCTGGGATAATAATGGTTTTCCAAGATATTACCCAAGAACATAAATTAGACAATATGAGAAAAGAATTTGTGGCAAATGTATCCCATGAACTAAAAACACCTATTACAACCATAAAAAGTTATACAGAAACCCTAATGTTAGATGATATAGAACCTGATACTCAAAAAATGTTTTTAACAGTTATAGACAAGGAATGCGATAGGATGGCTAGGCTTGTTAGAGATTTACTCCAACTATCAAATATAGACTATAAGAAAACAAAGTGGGTAAGGACTTCAGTTAGTTTAAGGGATATTATTATAGATTCTATTAAAAAAATCCATATCTTAGCCCATGAAAAAAACCAAACTATAGAATACGATATAGAGGATAATCTGCCAAATATAAATGTTGATAAGGATGGCATAGAACAAGTCCTTTTAAACATTATCTCTAATGCCATAAAATACACAGAAGAAAATGGCCTTGTAAAAATATCTGCTAAGAAGATCCTAAATAACATAGTTTTAAAAATAGAAGATAATGGGATAGGTATACCCAAAGAAGACATGCTTAGACTATTTGAAAGGTTTTACAGGGTTGAGAAGGGAAGAAGTAGGGATATGGGGGGGACAGGCCTTGGTTTATCAATAGCTAAGGAAATCTTAGAGGCCCATGGGGCAAAGATAAAATTGACCAGTGAACTTGGAAAAGGTACGACCGTAACCATCATATTTCAAAATGTGTAATTTACTCTTAACCCATCTGTAACAAGACTGTAACAATTACAGTCTATAATCAAAGTATAAGAAAGTATATTCTGGGCAAAGGAGGTTATAAAATGATAAAAAAGATAATTTTTAGTGTTGTGTTTTTTCTTGCATTTTTAAGTCTTGGACAAGAAAGTTTTGCTACAAGTACAATTAATCAAACAACAGCAAGTAGCATTGAATATGATATTATTAAACCTGAAAAGAAGATTTATTCTTCTAGCGAAAAAGTAGTTTTAATAAATGGGAAAGCACCTTCTGGAACAGAAGTTACTATAGAGATATATGGAACAACTGATCTAACAAGACGAACTTTTAACCTTGATAATTTGCCTTTAGAAGAAGATTATATTTTAATAAGTACTGATTCAGTGGTTTCGGGTAACATGGGTTTTTTCCAAAAGCAACTAGACCTAGTTCGAGGAATTAACAAAATCATTATTAATTTTGGTGTAGAGGGTATAGCAAATAAGGAAATAATAGTATATAAATACGACCTTGTAAGAACTGATATAAGGCTTCCTTACATTAGGACTAACACTTCAAGGACATTAATTCCATTGATAAGATAAGAAATTAAGGAGAGGATAAGATGAAAGAAAAACTTAAAACCCTTCTCCTTCTTTTTTTGGTGGGAACTTCTTTGGCCATGACCCAGCAACTATGGATACAACTACCTGAAAGAATTACTAAAGTCTTTGAGATAAAGCCCACGTATTCATCTTCCTACTTATTATCAGATATGATAGCGCCTAATAAGTACTTGATTAATTTTGAAAAGAATAAGACAACAGTAATTTATGATGCAAGTAAGTATGGTTTATGGGACTCTTCAAAGGCTGCAATTTCTAAAATTCTAGCTTCATCTTCAATAAAAACACAAGAGCTTGAAGGTGGTTTAGATAAGAATAAGCAAAAGAGTCCATCTATAGTATTTTATCTACCAGAAAAGATGAGTACTAATATTATAGCAATGGCCTGGGAAGTAAAAGAACCAAATAGGATTGCGGATGCTCTACCCTATATTGAAAGTATTTCAATAGTATTAGGTGAGGGGGATCCTTTTTTTGTTTTTTCAGGGGAAGGTAATAATTTAAAGGTTTATGATGAAAGTATAAATTTAGATGAAGTAAGAAATGACCTTATAATGATAGAAGAAAATGATGATTTTGATTATTACTACTCAATGTCTGAGATATTTGAATTGGGTGGAAACAACATTTTTATTCCCTATGAAATAAGGAATAACTTAGCAGCAGTATTTGTTAAAAATGACCTAGCAAATATGACTAAGGCAGATATGGAAACCCTAGCCCAAAGATTCTTAGAAAAAGACAAAGATTACCTAAGGCAAATTGTAGAAAGTAACGGGTCCACTATTTTTATAAATGATAACAGGGTAATAAAGTTTAACTTAAATGGAACTGTTGAGTTCTTTCACTCTTTAGAAAACAAGGTAGAAGATAGAAACCTCTATTTAAGCCTTTCTACTGCTGCTGATTTTATATCAAAAAAAGCTTATTCAGCTAAGGGGATGTACTTGGCAGAAACAGATGAAATTGAAGCAGAGGGTAGCTTAGGTTATAGGTTTGTGTTTAAATATAGGGTAAGGGGGATCCCAGTACTACTTGGAAATAGAGAAGTAAATGAGTATGTTCAAATGGAGGTATTTAACAACCAAGTGAGGTCTTATAAGCAATTGTTTAGGGGGGAGATGAATATTGATATTTCCCAAATCCAGGCAAGTGATAATTTACTTTCTTCATTTGATGTTATAGATAGAAATTACGAGTTTTTTGAAAAAGCTTATTTAAAAGCAAATTCTTTAAGTAAAGAAGAACTTGGAGATAGTGTTATACAAAAGGTCCTAAGTTCAATAGAAGATATTACCATAGCTTATTATGATCCAGGTCTTATGGAACAAAGAGAAAGACTTGTTACAATCTGGCAGATTAAGGCAAATAACAAGGTTTATGCATTTAACGCATATTCAGGAAAGTTAGTTTATGAAAGGTAAGGAATAACAATGGATTGGTCTAAAGCAAAGACAATTTTAATAATAGCCCTTGTTTTTACAAACCTTTTTTTGGCGAGCTTTTTCTTTGGAAAGGATGATAGTAAAACACTTTCAGCCAGCCCAAACTTAAGGGAAGAAGTAGAGAAAATATTAATGAGAAAAGACATTAAACTAAAGGCACAAATTCCAGACTCTATTGAAAGTAGGCTTAATTTAATAGTGGAATATGAAAATATGGTTGCAGAAGATTTAAATAAGATGTTTTTTGAAAACCAAGGAATAATAGAGGCCTCTCAAGCCCTTACTGAAATTTATAAAAAAGATGAGTCTTTAGTAATTATAAATGATAAGCTTATAATTTATGAAAATGAAACAAAGACACAGGGACCTAAGCTTTCTAATTTAGAATCAGCTGTTAAGCTTGCCCTAAATTTTATGCAAGAAAAGGGATATAATACAGATGATATGAAACTATCATTTTCCCAAGAGACAGATGATGGGTACTTTCTAGATTTTACCAAAACCCTAGATGATTTATACATTGAACACAGCTTTACTACCTTTAGGATAATGGATGGGGAAGTTAGAAAGATGGAAAGGACTTGGCTTAATATCAAAGATAAAGTGGAAACTGAATACCCCATCATTTCAGCCCAAAAGAGAATCTTAGAACTTATAAGTATGGAAGAAACATTTGGAAAGACCATAACAAATATTTCCCTCTCCTACTACTTTGACCCAGAAAAACAAGACTACCTAGGAGAATACCAACAAGCCATGGAAGGTAACGCAGTCCCTGCATGGCGAGTCCAATTTGAAGATGGCTATAAGGTTATATTAGAATTAGATTAAAAGAAGGTTCTCCTTCTTTTTTTTTGTTCTTTACTATATAATAAAGGGGTAGCAAGATTAGGAGGCATATAGATGGCAATAAAATTTTGTTCCCTCTCAAGTGGTAGTAGTGGGAACTGTCAATATATAGAAACTAAAGAAAGTAAAATTTTAATAGATGCAGGTTTTTCAGGTAAGAGGATTGAAGAGCTACTTGAAGAAATTAATGTAGACCCAAAGACCCTAGATGCAATTCTTGTAACCCATGAGCATATAGACCATGCTAAGGGGGTAGGAGTTCTATCTAGGAGGCATAACATACCAGTTTATGCAAATGCCAATACTTGGGAAAGTATGGAAAAAATTATTAAGACCATTAGGCTGGACAATACTAAGGTTTTTAAAACAAATAAAAACATCTATATAAAGGATCTTTTAATCCATCCCTTTAACCTAAGCCATGATGCCCTTGAACCTGTGGGCTATATAATATTTAGTGAAAGGAAGAAGATGACCTTTATTACAGATACTGGATGGGTCAATGAGGGTACAAAACAAAAGATAAGGAATTCTCACCTATACTTTATGGAATCAAATCATGATGTAAAAATGCTAATGGATGGGGCCTACCCTTGGCATCTTAAAAAAAGAATTTTAAGCCCCCACGGACATTTATCAAATGATGATGCAGGGTCTATCCTTTCAGATGTATTAAGGGGAGAGAAAGAACTAGTCCTTCTTGCACATTTATCACAGGATAATAATAAGCCAGAACTGGCCTATAAGACAGTTAGGAATGCCCTTATTAGCCAAGGTTTTGATGTAGATGAAGATGTAAGGCTTTTTATGACAAAGAGAGATAAGAAAACGGAAGTTTTTATTTTAGAATAAAGGAGGAAAGCCATGAACGATTATCAATATAGTCAATATCCTAGACAAAAGAGAAGACGAGGAATTTTTTCCTACCTCATTGTTGCCTTAATAGCAGGGATTATTGGAGGCATAATAAGTGCCTATATAGCCCCTACTTATTTATATGGTAAGATAATTCCCTTGCCAGAAATATACGATACTAAACCAGCTTTAGTAAACACAATTACTATAAATCCAGTGGATGATATCAATGTTGTAGCAGCAGTAGCAGCTAAATCTGTAAGTTCAGTTGTTGGTATAACAACAGTACAAATTCAAAGGGATTTCTTTTGGTCAAGGCCTGTAGAAGGTGTTGGATCTGGAGTAATAGTTAATAGCGATGGTTACATATTAACAAACTCCCATGTAATAGTAGATGGAAATGCTAAGGAAATAAATGTCTTATTTGAAAATGGGGAAAAAATTGAAGGAAGAGTCTTATGGTATGATTCAACCCTAGATCTTGCGGTGGTAAAGGTAAATAAGAAGAATCTTCCAGTTGCTGAACTAGGAGATTCTGATGAAATTTATGTAGGCCAAACTGCAGTGGCAATTGGAAACCCCTTGGGTTTAGACTTTCAAAGAACAGTAACTTCAGGAATAATTAGCGGCCTTAATAGGTCCATACAAGTTAGCAGGTTTAATGTAATGGAAGGTTTGATTCAAACCGATGCTTCCATAAATCCAGGCAATAGTGGAGGACCTCTTTTAAATGGAGAGGGTAAGGTTATTGGTATAAATACAGCTAAAATTCAAACGGGAGAGGGTTTAGGTTTTTCAATCCCAATAAACCTAGTTAAGCCTGTTATAGATGAAATTATAAATGATGGAAGCTTTAAAAATGTTTATATAGGATTTACAGGTAGTGAAGTTAAGGTTTATGAAGTACAAATGAATGTTGACCTGCCAGCTGATGAGGGGGTTGTTATTATAGAAATATTACCAAACTCTCCAGCAGTTGAGTCAGGATTAAAGCCACTAGATGTAATTACAAGGGTAGATGATGATAAGGTTACTAATATGTCAAATCTAAGAAAAACCCTTTATAACTACAGGATAGGTCAAAAGGCAGTTTTAACCATAAATAGAAACGGTGAAATATTAAAAATTCCAATAAAGTTTAAGGAATTTTAAGGAGGAATTAAATGAAAATCTTATTAGCAAATGACGATGGAATAAGGGCTGAAGGTATATATACCCTAGCAAGGGCCCTTGAAAAAGACCATGAACTTATAATAGTAGCCCCTGAAAATCAAATGAGTGCCCAAAGTCACTCCATAACCCTCCATAAACCTATTGTAATTAAGGAGGTGGACCTTGAAGGAATTAAATCAAGAGCCTATAGTATATCTGGCACCCCTGCAGATTGTGTAAGGGTGGGCTTAGAAGAACTTGTAGGTGATAAGGTTGATATAGTCTTTTCAGGCATAAATATGGGCCTAAATTCTGGGATGGATATCTTGTACTCAGGAACTGTTTCTGCTGCTATAGAAGCAAATATATATGGGATACCTAGCGTTGCAGTTTCAGCTGAATGGAAGGAAGGCAAGGTTAATTACGACATAGCTGCCCTTTATGCCCTAAAACTTCTTGAAGTTTTAGATGTCGAGGAAATGACTCTTCCTTTGGTTTTAAATTTAAATACCCCTTTTGATTTAAATGATGTAGATAAAGATATTAAGGTTTGTAAAATAGGAGGATCTATCTATGATTACTACCTAGCTGAAAAAAATGGTAACGGAGAAAGAACTTTAAAGGTAATGGGTAGGAGGGATGCCAAACTTGAAGAAAATACTGATAGGTACTATCTAAACAAGGGGTATGCGACCCTAACTCCCCTAGCTTATGATTTAACAAATTTTAACCTAATAGAAAAGGTTAGAAGGTGTATTGAAGAGGGAGAAAAGTGTGAGTAATCATTCTCTCTAGCGGGTATAGATTGTTTAGACTTTAATTTGACTAAACCACTATATAAAGGAGAGAAAAAAATTATGGATAATAGAAATGAAGTTGTAACCATGGGTGGAAATCCTGTGACTTTATTAGGAAAAGGTGTAAAGGTTGGGGATATGGGACTTGATTTTACAGTGTTAAAAGACGACTTAAGCCCATATAGTTTAAGTGAAGCTGGAAATAAAGTAAAGATTATTTCAGTAGTTCCTTCACTTGATACAGGAGTTTGTGAAATGCAAACAATAAGGTTTAATGAAGAAGCTGCAGAGTTAGAAGATGTTGTCATTTTAACCATATCTGTAGACCTTCCATTTGCACAAAAAAGATTTTGTAGTGCACATGATATAGACAAAGTTCTTACCCTATCAGACCACAAGGATTTAGACTTTGGTAAAAAGTATGGTTTTGTAATAGAAGAATTAAGACTACTTGCAAGAGGAATAGTAGTGTTAGATAGGGACAATACTGTTAAGTATGTAGAATATGTACCTGAAGTTACAAGTCACCCAGACTATGACAAAGCATTAGAAGCTGCAAAAGCTTTAGTTTAATAAAAATAATAAGGAGCCTTCTTTTTTTAAGAAGGCTTTACTTAATTCATAAATATTAGGAGAAGCTATGATAATAGACATAATTGCAGTAGGAAAAATAAAAGAAAAGTATATAAATGAAGGTATAAAAGAGTACTCAAAGCGTCTTTCAAGGTATGCTACTTTAAATATCATAGGAGTAGATGATGAAAAAGCTCCAGAAAACCTATCAGATAAAGATCAAGAGATAGTAAAGAAAAAAGAAGGAGAACGAATATTAAGTAAAATTTCCCAAGATGCGTATGTAATAGCACTTACCATAGATGGAAAAGAATTATCTTCACAAGGACTTGCAGATAAAATAAATAATCTTATGATCGAAGGCAGTTCACATATAGCATTTGTTATTGGAGGATCATTAGGATTATCAGATGAAGTTATAAAAAAAGCCCAAATGAAACTATCTTTTTCTAAAATGACATTTCCACACCAATTGATGAGACTGATTTTACTTGAACAAGTGTATAGGAGTTTTAGGATTATTAGAAATGAACCCTATCACAAGTAGCAGTAAAATATCTTACCGTAGGGATGGACGACTCTGTCCATCCGCATAATTAAACTAGATAATAAAAAAAGACCTAATAAGGTATTGAGAATAGAAATAGTGAAAATGATACTCTAAATCCTACCCTAAATAAAGAGGTGAAATTATGTCTAAGCACAAAATATATGAAATGAGTTTTGCAAAAGTATATCCCCTTCATATTACAAAAGCCCAGAAAAAGGGACGAAGAAAAGAAGAAGTAGATGAAATTATCACTTGGCTCACCGGGTATAGAAAAGAAGAAATAGAGTCTCAAATAGACAAAAAGACAAATCTTGAAAGCTTTTTTAAAGAAGCTCCTAAAATGAATCCAAAGCGAAATTTGATTAAGGGAGTTATTTGTGGTGTAAGGGTTGAGGAAATAGAGGAAGAAACCATGCGTGAAATTCGGTATTTAGATAAGCTAATTGATGAGCTTGCTGGGGGAAAAGCAATGGATAAAATTTTAAGAAAATAATAGTTACATTAAAAAATGGAGCAAGACTCTTGATTTAGGTGTAAAACACATATAAACTATAATAAGTGGACTAGAATAAGAGATAAAAAACAAAGATGGGAGATAGAAGATGAGAATAAGAAATACAAAATATTTACTCTTGCCAGCAATAATAACCTGCTTTTTATTTTTAAGCTTTGTAAGGCCAGTTCTAGCATCTGAGGTAGAGATAAAACCTGATACGGTTAAACCTGTAATAAATTATGCTTACATAGAAGAGGGAGTCTTTAAAGTAAGTATATCTGATGATGAAGAGTTAGCAAGAAAACCTATTGTTTTTAAAATAGGCAAGGAAGCTAAGGCCTATGAAATTAGTTTAAATGATTATGAATATGAATATGATGGAAGGAAAAAGATTGGGGAAATATATGAAATAAAAATTGAGATACCATCAGATATATCTCTTACAATAATTGACTATGCTGGAAATGAAAATTCATATAAATTTACAATTAAAGAAGATAATATGGGACTTACAAAATACATACCAGACTTTGTTTTAGACAGGCTAAATGAAAACAGACAATCAAGTGTTAATAAATTTAAAGGGTTTGAAGATATACTTGAATTAGAATATGGCAAGGTTGTAGATGCCTTTAGCTTGTATGAGGGTATTATAAAAGATACTTACTATAAGTACAATAAATCTGATATTAACTTCAAGGCAAGTGGCCTTTCGATAAATAAAGATGGTGTAATAACACTTAATAAATATGGGATATTTAAAATCACTATGTCTCACAAGTTGGATAAGACCTTTGAAGCATCTGCTTATGTACTTATAAAACCTGATTGGAAAAACATAGAAAAAAGGGATAGCCCAAGTAATTTTAACCCCTATATAGTCTATAATGATAAGGTGAAGGTGGCAGATTATTTTAGACCAAAAGGTGAAACGACTACAAAGAAAACAAAGATAGATACAACCTATATGTTAGTCTACAATGAAGATGAAGATAAGACTTTTGGGATGAATGATCAAATAAACTTAGACTTAAACAAAACATATAAGTTATCTGTTTTAAACTTTGAAGATAATTCACAAGTAGACCTTTACTTGATGCGACAGGAAAAAACAAAACAAACTAGCAAAAACTTTGCTGACATAAGCCAGGATCATTGGGCAAGTAATGATATTAAGACCCTAGTAGCTAAGGGTGTATTATCTGGATACCCAGACGGAAGCTTTAAACCTAAGGGAAACATCACTATCAAGGAATTTATGACTGTTTTAAGTAAGGAGATAGCCCTAAATCCTAGCAAGGCAAAACCTGTTGTTGGGGACATATTTGTAGGTATTAGTCCAAATACTTGGGGCTATATTGAATCTAAATCAATCTTAGATAGGCTACTAGCAAGTGACTTGTATAAATTTAACTTTGCAAATTTAGATAGGCCTATTAACAGAGAAGAGGTAGCATTTTTAATAAATAATTCTTTTATGCTAGCAAGACCCTATAAAACATTTGGTGAAGATAAATTTAGGGATCTTGAAAGCTTGTATGCAAAGGATATAAAAAACCTTTTGGACTTAGGAATAATATCAGGCTACCCAGATGGAACATTTAGACCAAAAAACAATATAACAAGAGCAGAAATAGCTGCTTTAATCACAAGAATTAAATAAAGATAGCCTTTTAAGAATACTAAGTTATTCTTAAGGGGCTATTTTTAAATTTGTTTAAGAAACTTATAGAAAAAACTTAAGAAACCATCTAATTTAGCCGATAGGATATAAGGAAGGTTATTTATTAAGGGGGTTTTTTAAAATGATTTTTAAGAATAGGATATATGCAATAATCTGTAGTTTAATAATATTACTTATAATTTTCACACCCATTAGTACATTTGCAGGAACACATAGTGTAAAAAGCTGGGAAGAGTACAGGGAAAAAGTTAAAGAGGATATTAAGAAACAAGAGGAAAATATAATTATCAATTTTAGTAAAGATTTACTTTTTACTAGTGAGTACTCTGCTCGTAACGAGGTAGAAATCGAATTAGGAAATATTAAAAAGTCCCTGCCCAAATACTTAGGGGAATTAAATATAGTAAATATACAAACTGCAGTTGAATTAAATACCTCAACAAATTCACCCTTAAAAAGTGTAATTCATAAAATAAATTATAAGACTAGCAAAGATAATATTTTAGCTTTAAATGGTATATTAAACGAAAAATATAAAGAAATTAAATTTAAAGCAACTGATTATGAAAAAATGGAAGAAGTTTATAAGTATATAGCTTATGAAATAGATATAAATAATGATCTAATAAAGAAAATATTTAGTTCACACACAGATAATGCCCCTGCCTTTTTAGTTGCTATGATGTTGTCAGATTTAGGATATGATAATGATATAGCTAGCAGTTCTGAACTATCATATAAATGGAATTTAGTAAAGGTACAAGGCTTGTGGTATCACGTTGATGCAAAGAATGAAAATGGTCTTTTATTTAAAAAAGATGATGGTAATTGGAATAATAACCTTCCACCAGGTGAAAAATTTGCTGATGAGGATTATGATAAAAACAAATCCGAAGATTTACAAGTAGCTTATGAAATAATATTATTAGAAGAACTAGTAAAAAAAGCGGAAGAGACAAAATTGGATGCAGATATTAAGATAGCAAAAGAGAAAATAGAATTAATTAAGTTGCTTGATGACAAAAATAAACATCAAGAAAAATTTGACAAAATAAATCAACGAATCAATGCTTTAGAAAAGTTGCTTGAATTGGAAGTTAGTATTACAAAGTATATAGATGATTTTTCTGATGTGAACAAGATAAAAATAAATAGGACAATTGGGAACTTAGATAAAGCTATAAAAGAGAATTTTCCAAATGTTATAAAAGACCAATATTTAAATAGACTTTTGTTAGCAAGAAATATAAGAGAAGCCATAGGCAAAATAATTGAAATAGATATTTCAGGTGCCAGAAATGCTATTCTTAAAATATCTGATGAAGGTATAAAAGGAACTTTATCAAGTAAGCTAGATATTGTAGAGGCCCACAGTATTATAGATGGACAAATTTCTTTAGCAAAAGGTAAAATAAAAAGTATTGATGCTGAAACTTCAGATCTATCCCTTGTTATTAATGAAGCAAAAGCTTATATTGAGCAAGCTAAAGCAGGGTTAAAAACCATTAAAGATTTAGCTTATAAAAAGGAGAAGGATCTTGAAATAAAAAAAATAGAATCATTAATAGGAGTCTTAAATGCAGTAGTTAAAGCTGAAACAAGGCCTTTAAAAATTACCAATGTCACTTCAGCAAGAAAGTCTATTGATAAGCTAGATGATAAGGAAGATGAAGGAATTAAAACAGCACTAATTACGAGATTGAAAAATGTAGAAGATAAAATAGATATATCTCTTTTAATTTCAAATGCTATTAAGGCAGTTGAAAAGGCAGAAAAAAGCATGAAGGATGCAGATGTAGAAGCAGCAAGAGAGATAGTTACATCAATAGGAACTAATCCAGAAGGTGGAAATTTAGAATTAAGACTAAATGCAATACTTGCAATAAATAAGATGGAGAAGAGTTTAGCTAACTATCTAGCAGTCCATACACAAGAAAACAGGGATTTATTAGGGAGTCCTATTTCTAATGCTGATAAAGCCATAGAGGCAATAAAAGATTTAAATACAGAAATTTTAGTTGTAAAATATGCAAATAGACTTGACCTTGCTAGAAAGACAAGAACAGCTATCGATGATATAAAGAAAGCTATAGATGATAAGACAATTAATACAGCAAAAGAATCTATCACAGCTATATCAGATAGTAAAATTAAAAGTGTTTTAGAAAAAGAGTTAAATGTTATAATTAGTCAAATGGATATAAGAAGAAAAATAATAGAGATAACAACTGCCATAGAACTGGCTAAAACTAGCGTAAAATCAGATAGCGATTTAAATAAAAATATAAGTGATGTTAAAGCTTGTGAAGATATAGTTAAAACCCTCCCAACAAGTAGCGAAAAGACAAGCTACCAAGCAACTATTAAAGAGCTTAACAATGTGATAAATGCAAAGAAAATAGTAAAGGTAATGGAAGACAAGCTAGAACAGAAAAGTCTTTTAGCAAAGGATATTTTAGTAGCAGAGAAGACAATAGGTGGTTTAAAAGGTATCCTAGAAAAAGAATACAAAAAAGCACTAGAGGATAGGGTACTAGGTTTAAAAATGGGGTTAGAAAATCTAGAACTGATAAAGGCTAAAGACGAAGTAACAAAAGCTGAAGAAAGCACCAAGTCTGATATAAAGAACCTATCTAAAAATATAGCCACAGCAAAAAAAACAGTAGAGCAAATTTCTAATAATAAGTGCGAAGATAAAATAAAATTAAACAATAGAATTAATGCTTTAGAAAGTTATGTATCAGCTTTGAAGGTATTAGAAATAGGAGAAAAAACAAGGAATGTAAAGAACCTTAATGCTGCACAAGAGTCATTAGATAATTTTGTGGGATTAGTTCGTAAGATTGTGGGAGAAAATGAAGACAGTGTATATAATAATTTAATTTTAGATATAAAGTCGAGAATAAATTCTATTAATAATTATTTAACAGGAGCTAATAAAAAACTAGAAGATGCTCTTAATAAAGTAAAGGAAGCAGAAGATGAGGTGGCAGTTGACAAAGATCCTAGTTACGAATTAATGCAAACTGTTCAAAGTCTAGTAGACCAAGTGGTTGACAATACGGACAAAACTGAATTGCAAAAAAGAATTGATGCTATTAAGTTGGTTAATGAGGCCAAACTAGCTGTTTCTAGAGCAGAATCATACCTTATAGAAAAAAATCTAAAGGATGCAGAAACAATTTTAGATAAGGTAGATGGTAAATACAAAGATATTATCAAGGATTTAGCAGACAGGATAATTTTATTAAGAGACCAATTAGATTTATCAAAAAAAGTGACACTAGCAATAAATTTAGTTGATAAGGCAACAAAAACTAGAACTTTTGGAGATATCTCAGCAGCTAGGCTTGCTGTGGATGGAATAAAAGATGCCCAAGATATGTATAATACCCTAAATCAGATAATAGCAGATTTAGAAGCATCTATAAAAAATGAAGTAGGAGATCAAGTAGCTGCTTTAAAGGCCACAAAAGATGCACTAGAGGGAGTAAATGAAGAAAACAAGGGCTTATTTCCAAGAATAGATGAGATAAACCTAGCTATAATAAATATTACACCAGACCAGGAAGATGAAAAAGAAGCCATACAAAGTATTTATGTTAATATAGAGGGCGCTAGATTACAAATAATAAAAGCAAATGCAAGTATTGCAAGATTAAAAGATAAAGGAAGCCTCTTATCTCAGTTAGAAATAGGGAAAAAAGCCCTTGATTTATCGGAAGATAAATTACATGTAAAAGAAGCTGTCAGATTGCTTACAATAGTATCCTCCTCAATAAATAAAGCAAAAGTAGATTTAGACAAAGCTCAAGCTACATTAGATATTGAAAGTGCTAAAAGAGCCATAGATAAAATAACTCACAATGAGAATAAGACTGTAAAGACTACCCTATTAAATACCCTAAAGGCATTTGAGGCAAAGTTAGTATCTGATAATGATCAAGACCTTATAGATTTGGCAATTGAAGCGGTGAATGCTGCAGCTGATATTTTTTCCAAGGCCTTAAAAGAAGATAAGGTAATGGTTGAGCAAGAAAAAATAGATAAGGCAATTATTTCTGCAAAAGTAGCTATAATAGGAATTAGTGATACTAATAAATCTGCTAAGGATAGCCTAAATGGGTATATAAATGAAATTGAATCTATGTATAAAGAAGAAAAAGCGGGAGTAGCAAATGAAATATATATAAGAAAAGCAGAAGAAGCTGTAGTCTTAGCTGAATCTAGTAAATTAGAGGGTAACATTAGATCGGCTAGATTAAGGGTGCAGATGATAAAACCGATTAATCCAGAATCAGTGCTTAAGATCAGTGAATTAACCCTTAGATTAGATGTATTAGAAGGGAAAGTTGATAAGACTCCTGATCCTAGTAAGCCAGATCCTACCAAACCAGACCCCACTAAGCCTAGTCCTACAAAACCAGGAACAACAAAGCCAAGTGGAGAAACAAATATAATTAAGTTACCTTCAAACCCCCTACCAGCAAAGGATAGGGAAATAGAAACAAGTAAACCGAAATGGGGTGAAACTATAGAACTAAAGAAAAAAAGCCCCGTTTTGAAGTTTCCATATTATTATTAATAATAAATCGAAGAATTTAATCCTAGAGACCAGTAGAGTTATATTATTTATTCTACTGGTCTTTTTACATATAAATCATATATTAAAACGACTATTGTGATAGAATAAGGAGATAAGGAATAATGAGAACTTTATCTAGGATATAAGAAAAAAATATCAAATCATCTCATAAAAGGAGAAATTTTATTGTTAATTAAAGATTTAGAATTAATTGAGCCTATAAAGAAGGCTCTTAAGGAAGAGGGCTATAAGGATGCAACACCTATACAAGAACAATCTATCCCTCCCCTACTTAAGGGCTTGGATTTATTGGGTTGTGCACAAACAGGAACAGGCAAAACAGCAGCCTTTGCCCTTCCAATTTTACAGGGGATGTCTGTAAATAGGACAAAACAAAGCGGTAAGAGGCAAATTAAAGCATTAATTTTAGCCCCAACAAGAGAATTAGCTATTCAAATAGCAGATAGTTTTAAGGCCTATGGCAACAAGCTACCCCTTAGAACACTTGTAATCTATGGGGGAGTCTCCCAGCACCCACAAACTAAGGAACTAAATAATGGAGTAGATATATTAGTTGCTACACCAGGTAGACTTTTGGACTTAATAGGGCAAAAATATGTTAGCTTAAAAAATATAGAGTATTTTGTTTTAGACGAAGCAGATATGATGCTTGATATGGGAATGATTCATGATGTTAGGAGGATTATTAAGTATATACCAAAGAAAAGACAAACAATGTTTTTTTCTGCAACCATGCCTAAGGAAATAGAAAAGCTTTCAGAATCCATCCTAACAAACCCAGTAAGGGTAGCTGTAACACCAGTAGCATCAGCTGTTGACATAATAGAACAATCGCTTTATTATGTTGATAAAGCTAATAAAAAGCACCTCTTAGTAGACTTACTAAAAGACAAGTCAATAGAATCTGCCTTGGTTTTTTCAAGGACAAAACATGGTGCCAATAAGATAGTTTCAGATTTAGTCAAAAAAGGTTATAGTGCAGAGGCAATCCATGGGAACAAGTCCCAAAATGCTAGACAAAAAGCTCTAAATAATTTCAAAGAAAAAAAGACAAGAATTTTGGTGGCAACCGACATAGCTGCAAGGGGGATTGATATAGACCAATTATCCCATGTAATAAATTTTGATTTACCAGAAGTTCCAGAAACCTATGTTCATAGGATAGGCCGAACTGGTAGGGCGGGTCTTTTTGGAGTAGCAATTTCTTTTTGTAGCTTTGAAGAAAAACACTTAATAAAGTCCATTGAAAAACTAACATTAAAAGAAATTTCTGTAGTTGAAGGTCACGACTACCCCTTAAAAGATACCTTTATACCACAAAAAGAAAGTGTTAAGAGAAGGCCCAAACAAGGTAGAAATAATTCTCAAGATGAAAAAAAACTTATAGTAAAACCAGAAAGAAAGAGCAATAATTCAAGAAAGTATGGAAATAAAAAGTATAAGTAAAAGTCAAAGATATAATTAACTTAATTGATTAATGGGTATTAAAAACTTATAAAACTAATTAAGGGAGGATATGGGATGAAAAAGATTGAACTAGCAGATGGAATCCATATGCTATCTATGAATGTAGAAGACATGCTTTTTGAAGGTATTTGGGAATTGGCAAATGGAGTTACATTAAACTCATATATTGTAAAAGGAGAAAAGACAGCAATAATAGATGGGGTAATTGGTTGGGATGGAGTTCCTGAAACCCTGTATAAGAACCTTGAAGAAATAAATGTTAAACCAGAGGATATAGATTATCTAATAGTAAATCATATGGAGCCAGACCATTCAGGTTGGATTTCAAATTTTGAAAAAATAAAGGAAGACTTTACAATTATTTGTACTGACAAGGCGGCTAATTTAGTGAATTCATTTTATGGGAAGGCCAATGTAAGAATAGTAAAAGAGGGTGATACCCTAGACCTTGGTAATGGTAAAGTCCTAAGTTTTCATCCAGTTCCGAATGTACACTGGCCAGATACCATGTACACTTATGAAAAAGAATCAAAGATTCTTTTCTCATGCGATATGTATGGGGCCTTTGGGAAGATGGGGGACCACTACTTTGATGATGAAATGACGCCTAAAGAAGTTGAGTTTTTTGAAAAAGAGGGGATAAGGTATTATTCTAATGTAATGACCACCTTCACCCCAATGCTAGTTAAGGCTATAAAAAAGTCAGAAGAACTGGATATAAACCTTATTGCTCCTGGCCATGGACCACTATATAGGGGGAATCCACAAAAGATCATGGGAGATTACAGGCGTTTTAGCCAATATGCCCAAGGCTTTGGGAAAAATGAAATTACCATCCTATGGGGTTCTATGTATGGAATGACTGGCAAGGCTGTTGCCCATGTAGAAGAGGTATTAAAACGAGAAGGTATAGAATACAACATGCTAGAGATGCCACTGGAAAGTGAAAGTGAAATGATAGCAACCGTATTTAAGTCAGCTGCTATAATAATAGCAGCACCAACTTATGAATACAAGCTTTTTCCACCTGTAGCAGCAGCCCTTGATGAGATAGGTAGGAAGAAGATAACCAATAAATTGGCCTTTAGGTTTGGGTCTTATGGGTGGTCAGGAGGAGCTGAAAAAGAGCTTTCTGATATACTTGAAAGAAACAAGATGAAATGGGATATGATAGAATCAGTTGAATTTGAAGGTTCGCCAAAAGAAGAAGACCTTAAAAAGGTTGAAGCAGGGGTTATGGAGCTAATAAGCAAAATGAAGGATAAAGTTATCGAATAAGAATATTGGCTGGTTCTTTGAACCAGTCCTTTATTATATTAAAATAAATATAATTATAAATCGGAGAAATTAATTGCATAGAAAGTAGGGATATATTTTGGATGATAAGATTAAAAAGTTTGAAAACAAGGAAAGGCTAGATGAACTTAGGCCAGTAGAAACATTAAAAAGAGCGGGTTTTAAAGAAGGAATGGTATTATGCGATATAGGTGCAGGGACAGGAGTATTTTCCATTCCAGCTACAAGGATTAGTAAAGGGGAAATCTATGCCCTTGAAAAGTCAGATGGTATGATTGAGATCCTTCAAGATAGGATAAGAAAAGGAAGCTTAACAAATTTAAAAGTTAAAAAAGTAGAATCAGAAATCTTGCCTCTTGGAGATAATATATGTGATTTAGTTATACTAATAACAGTTTTACATCATATAGAGGATAAAAAAATTATGATGGATGAAATAAAGCGGGTTTTAAAGGAAAAGGGAAGAATCTTGGTAATAGAATTTCATAAACGAGTAACTAATTCAGGTCCTCCAGTAGAAATGAGATTATCAGAGGAAGAACTTGTTCAATTTGGCAAGGATTATAAGTTAAATACCATTGAAAGATTTAAATTAGGAAATAATTTTTATGGTTTTATATTTGAAATTTAATAATTGT
>CAZSLV010000024.1:0-23689 GCA_964607545.1 uncultured Gudongella sp.
ATTCCGGTAAAGGATACCATAAAGCGCGTAGACGATAAGGGTGTCATTGTGGAGACGGTGGATCGGGAAATGCTGGTACAAATACAGACACCGCAGGTGTTTGGAATGGAGAACTATGCAGCTTCTATGGCACTTGCTATGACAGAAGGAAAAGTGTATACGGATGATTGCCAATTGGTAGAACGACGAGGAACAAAAGTGCAAGTGGTGTACGGAAGAGAAGATAATATTAAAATTAATTTATATGATGGTATAGTGGTTGAATTTGGACCCTTAATTGATGTAAAATACAAATTAAGAATGCTAGATGAAATAATTGAAGATATTGAAAGTAAAAACATAAAGGCAAGTAAAATAATAATGAATAAAGGAGAATATCCTATAGTGGTCAGAGATGAGAAATGAGGATGGTTAAATGAAAAAAAAGGGAGAAGTAGTAGCGTTAATCTTTGTATCTCTTATACTTGGTTTAATTTTATCCATACAATTTAAGACTGTAAACTTATCAGTTGGGGAGGGAGTTTTACCTACTCAAAGGGCCCAGCAATTGGCAAATGACTTAAGAAAAGTCCAGGCAGAAAAAGAAGCCCAGCTAAGGCTAATAAAGGAACTTGAAGATAAGATAGTAGTCTATGAAAAGGGTGGAGTAGAAAATGACATATATGCAGAAAATTTATATAAGGATGCCATGAAATATAGGATGCTAGCTGGATATACTGATATAAAAGGGCCAGGGATTATACTAGAAATAAATGACCCCCCAATAGATATACAATTTGGAGAAGGTTTTTCAATAGTGGATGAATTAGATTTAATACTCCAGTTAATAAGCGTTTTAAATGCTGCTGATGCAGAGGCAATTTCTATAAACGACCAAAGGTACACAGCCTTTACTGAAATCGTAAGGGCAGGAAACCACATAGAAATAAATGGAGTTTCAACTAACTCCCCCATAGTCATTAAGGCAATTGGGAATGCAAATACTTTGGAATCAGCCCTTTCTTTAAAGTGGGGGATAGTTTGGCAGCTTAGGAATTATAATTATATAGTTCATTTAACGCAAGATCAAGAAGTAGAAATACCAAGGTACAGAAGGGTAAAAGATTTTGTATACGCCTCTCCACTTGAAGAAACCGGAAATTAAGGAGGGGTTTTATGAAAAAATGGAATCCTAAGTTAATGATACTTGTATCAAGTGCAATTATTGGCCTTTTTATAGCAAATGGGATGAGGTTAAATTTAGACCTTATTACACCTGTGACTGTTAAATCAATAATAAGTGCTAAAAATGAACTAAGTGCTGCAAAATTAGAAGTAGAAGACCTAGAAGAACTTATAGAACAAAAATCTTCAGAATTAAAGACCTTAGAAAACATAGCATCAGGAGAAGAAAATATTATAGATATTATAGAGTCTGATTTAAAGTTAAATAAGGCCAAGGCTGGCTATACTAAATTAGAAGGCCCTGGTATAGAAATAATAATGTTTGATAACTTATTGCTAGATAACAATGTTATCAGTTATAATGATGATATAATACATGATGTAGACATACTAAACATAATTAACGACCTTAAAGTAGCAGGGGCCGAAGCAATTAGTATAAATGAGGAAAGATTGACATCTAGCTCAGAAATAAAATGCGGTGGGCCTATAATAAGGGTAAATGGCAGAAGCCTAGGCGCTCCCTTTACTATTAAGGCTATAGGGGACCCTAAGGTACTAATGGCTGCTGTAAATGCTCCAGGGACCTATGGAGAAACTTTAAAAACTATTTATGGGATAGGCTTAGAGCCTTATATAGTTGATAAATTAATAATACCTTCATACAAGGGTATCTTCGCCTTAAATTATGCAAAACCAATGGAAGAAGGTGATTAGATGGTATATGCATTAGTAGGAATTTTAGTTGGCGCAATTATTGGATTTTTATTACCCTATACCTATAACACAGCATACACCCTTTATATTTCAGTCGCTATATTAGCTTCCTTAGACTCAGTCTTTGGGGGAATAAGGGCTAATTTAGAAAATACATTTAACACAAAAATTTTCATTTCTGGATTTTTTGGAAATGCGATCTTGGCAGCATTTCTAGCATACATAGGAGATAGGTTAGGATTTCCCTTGTACTATGCCGCCATATTCACCTTTGGAACAAGACTTTTTGATAACTTTGCTAAAATAAGAAGATTGTGGCTATATAAAGAAAGGCCAATTAAAACAAAAGAGTAGTACCCAAATGAGAATAGGAGGAATGGGAATGTTTGATTTTGACATTGATGTGGAACAATTCGCAAGAATTAAAGTTTATGGAGTAGGTGGAGGTGGAAATAACGCTGTAAATCGTATGATAGATTCTGGAGTAAGGGGAATTGAATTTATAGCTTTAAATACCGATAAGCAAGCCTTATATTCATCAAGGGCAGAACAAAAGCTACAACTTGGTGAGAAGATCACAAAGGGATTAGGAGCTGGAGCAAATCCTGACATAGGAACAAGGGCTGCTGAAGAAAACAGGGCTGAAATTTTAGAGTCCCTAAAAGGGGCAGATATGGTATTTATAACTGCAGGCATGGGTGGAGGAACTGGAACAGGTGGAGCCCCTATAGTTGCAGAAATAGCTAAAGAACTAGGCATACTTACAGTTGGGGTTGTTACAAAACCCTTTACCTTTGAAGGTAAAAAAAGACTTGCCCAAGCTGAAAAGGGAATTGAAGAGTTAAAGTCAAGGGTAGATACCCTAGTAACCATTCCTAATGATAGGCTTTTACAAATAGCTGATAAGAAGACTACCATGGCAGATGCATTTTTAATGGCAGATGAAGTTTTAAAACAAGGAATTCAAGGGATTTCTGATTTAATATCAGTGCCAAACCTTATTAACTTAGACTTTGCAGATGTTCAAACTATCATGTTTGATAAGGGTATAGCCCATATGGGTATAGGCAGGGCCTCTGGAGATAATAGGGCTAGTGAAGCTGCTAAACAAGCAATCACATCCCCATTACTAGAAACCTCCATTGATGGAGCAAAGTCTGTCCTCTTAAATATAACAGGTGGGGCTGACCTAGGTATATTTGAAGTTAATGAAGCAGCTGATATAATTAGACAATCTGTTGACCCTGATGCTAATATAATATTTGGTGCAGGGATTGATGATTCTATGAATGATGAAATTAAAATAACTGTAATAGCAACGGGTTTTGAAGATTCACATTTTAAAAACAAGTCTACCATAGGCCAAAAACCAGGTTTTTTTGGAGCAAAAAAAGATGGTGAAAATGGAGAAGTAGAAGTTAAGAAAAAAGAAATTTCTTCAGAAGACTTGGATATACCAATATTTTTAAGAAAAAGAGAAAAGAAATAGTATAATATAAACGTGTCTATAAAGTAGATGCGTTTTATTTATAGGAGGATGGGATATTATGAAGTGCCCGTATTGTGAATACCCTGAATCTAAGGTTGTAGATTCAAGACCCACAGATGAAGGTCAGGCAATTAGAAGAAGAAGAGAGTGCATAAAGTGCACAAAGAGGTTTACAACTTATGAAAACATTGAAGAAATTCCAACTGTAATAGTTAAAAAAGATGGGAATAGGGAAGTATACAATAGGAATAAGTTAATAAATGGTATTATAAAGTCATGTGAAAAAAGACCAGTTTCAATGGCAACCATAGAAGAAATGGTTGATTCTATAGAAAAAACCATCTTTAATAGCATGAAGAATGAAATCACATCCATAGAAATTGGAGAATTGGTTATGGAAAAATTAAAGGATGTTGATGAAGTTGCCTATGTTAGGTTTGCCTCAGTTTACAGGCAATTTAAGGATGTAAATTCTTTTATGGAAGAATTAAAGAAACTTCTAGGAGAAGATAAGTAAGGGGTTATTATGAAAAGAAATGAATTAAACCAATTGCTGATGCAAAATATTTTGCAGTATTCTTATATAGGTATTCATGCAATTGATAAAAATAGGAAGACAATAATATATAACAAGACAATGGCTGAGTTAGAAGGCTTAGAAGTTCACCAAGTTAAGGATAAGGACATACTTGATATATTTCCTAGCTTAAATGAAACAACTTCTACCCTTATTCGGGTTATAAATACAGGTAAGCCTATTATAAATTCTTCTCAAACCTACTTTAACTATAGGGGCCATTCGATAACAACCCTAAGTACAACTATTCCCCTTTATGACAAGGATGAAATAATAGGGGCCCTAGAGATAGCCCAAGATGTGACTAATATTAGGAAGCTTTCAGACCAGCTACTAGAACTCCAACAGGAGTTAAAGGTTACAAAAAAAGAAAGTAGGGGCCTACCCTATATTAAAAGATACAGGTTTAACGATATTATAGGGGAGGATAAGTTTCTTTTACTATCTAAAGAAATAGGGATGAAGGCAAGCGAAACTCCTTCATCAGTCTTAATATATGGGGAAACAGGTACAGGCAAGGAAATGTTTGCCCAATCAATTCACAACCATGGGATTAGGAAGGAAAACACCTTTATAGCCCAAAACTGCGCAGCCATACCTGATTCCCTCCTAGAGGGTATCCTCTTTGGGACAGAAAAGGGTGGTTTTACAGGTGCAGTAGAAAGGGAGGGCATATTTGAACAAGCAAATGGGGGGACCCTCCTTCTTGATGAGATTAACTCCATGAGCCTACCCCTTCAAGCAAAGCTACTAAGGGTCCTTCAAGAAGGCTATATAAGAAGGATAGGGGGCCTTAAGGACATACCAATTGATGTAAGAATAATCGCAACAACTAATGAAGACCCCAAAGAAGCAATAGAAAAGGGAACTATAAGAAGGGACCTTTACTACAGGTTAAGTGTTATAAATATCTACATTCCACCTCTTAGAGAAAGGATAAGCGATTTAGAAGTTTTATCAAAATTTTTTATAAATAAGTATAATCAAACCCTAAATAAAAATATACAAGCCCTTTCAGACCAGGTTAAAGAAGACTTTGCTAACTACGATTGGCCTGGAAATATAAGGGAACTTGAAAACTTTATAGAAGGGGCCATGGTTATGGTATCCTCTAGGGATAAAATTTTAAATAGGGAAAATTTTATTTCATCAAACTTTATACCTAGGTTTTCAAATTATGAAGCTAGGCTACTGGATTCCTTAGAGGATAAGAGTCTACCTTCCTTAATTGAAGATATGGAAAATAACATAATCAAAGAAGTTTTAAAAAAGTACAATAATAATATTACAAATGCTGCTAAACACCTAAGGATAAATAGACAAACCCTCCAGCATAAGATAAAAAAGCTAAGATAGGAGCAAAAGAATTTGCATAAAGTGCAAATATATTTGCTCCTATCTTTTTATTTTTCATAATAATAGTCTAAAAACCTACATATACATCATAAATAAGCCAATATGTGGTATTTTTCACCTTGGCATAATATTTGCATATATAAAGAGTAGGAAGAATAAACTATATAAGCGGAGGTGCTTTATGAGAGAAGAAAATGTAAAGGTAATAATTTGGGGTTTAGGTGCTATGGGTAGTGGTATGGCAGATATGCTTTTAAAGAAAAAGGGTGTTGAAATTGTTGGTGCAGTAGGACGTGGAAACAAGCTTGGTAAGTCTATGTATGATTATATTAAGACTGAAAGAGGAGATAGAAAAGATATTATAATAGGAACACCTGAAGATGTTATTAAAGAAGGGGCTGCTGATGTTGTACTTACTGCAACAGATTCATTTACAAAAAATGCATTTGAAAGATTAAAGTTTGTTTTAGAAAAGAAAATAAATGTAATTTCCTCAGCAGAAGAAATGGCTTATCCAATGGCCCAATCACCTGAAGAAGCTAAAAAATTAGATGAAATAGCAAAGGCAAACGGGGTTTCTATAGTTGGAACTGGAATAAACCCAGGCCTTATCATGGACCTTTTAGTTGTAGCCATGACTGGTTGTTGTGAAGAAGTAGACCATATTACAGCAAGAAGGGTTAATAGTCTTTCACCATTTGGACCAGCAGTTATGGAAGAACAAGGAATTGGGATTACTAAAGAAGAGTTTGAAGAAGGAGTAGAAAAAGGCACCCTATCAGGCCATGTTGGTTTTCATGAATCTATCCATATGATTGGTGATGCCATAGGTTGGAAGGTAGAAGAAGTAACTACTTCTATGGCTCCAATTATGACAGATGTTGATAGAAGATCACCTCATGGTTTTGCTAAGGCTGGTAATGTTGCTGGTTGTTCTATGAAGGGATATGGGTATGTTGATGGTGAAGTTAAAATAGAAATGGACCACCCACAACAAATAGAACCAGAACAAGTAGGAATTCAAACAGGTGACTATGTAATAATTAAGGGGACACCAGATATTAACCTTGTAAACTCTCCAGAAGTTCCAGGAGGAATAGGAACTATAGCTATGTGTGTAAACACCATTCCAATAATTATTAATGCAAGACCAGGTTTAAAAACTATGATAGACCTACCAGTACCAAGGGCTATTATGGGAGATATGAGAGAATTAATAGAAGAATATTAAAATATTGTAATATTAATATTACAAAAATAAAATAATGAGTAGATAATATCTGCTCATTATTTAAATAAGAGGCTAGAATAAGGAGGAGTTAAAGTGATTGCAAAGAAAAATGACTGGGTTAGAATCCATAAGGTAATATTAGAAGTAGGTCAAAGGGCACCCAACATACCTGAAGAAACCCAAAGTGTACCTCTTGAAATGTGGGATAAGGGGTTTTTATTAAATGAAAGTGCAAATATAGGTGATGAGGTTGAGGTAGAAACCTATATAGGCAGGAAGGTTACAGGTACCCTTATAGAAGTTAACCCATATTGGGACCATGATTATGGTAAGGCAGTTCCAGAGATCCTTTATATTGGTAAACAAGCAAGGGAATTACTAGAGGAAGGTGAAAAAAATGACTAGGGACAATAGCTTTGATGCTGTAATGGCAAGAAAGTCAGAAATAATGAAAAAATCAGTTGGGATTGACTATGATATATTTGAAACAGGTAAGCTAGGCTTTGATTATGAAAGAATGATGAAAGAAACAGGTTACACCCTAGCTGAAATAGAAGAAATCCAAAAAGAAACTACAGTAGGGAACACCCCCCTATATGAATTAAGAAATATCACAAAGCTAGCTAGGAAATTTGCTAAAGAGGGCAAGGGGGCAAGGATCTTTATAAAGGATGAGGCCAGCAACCCATCAGGTAGCTTTAAGGCAAGAAGGGCTGCTACTGCAGTTTATCATGCTCAAAAGCTAGGTTACAAGGGGGTTATAGCAGCAACTTCAGGTAACTATGGAGCAGCAGTTGCATCCCAAGCAGCCATGAGGGGTATGAAGTGTATTATCGTGCAAGAATGCTATGACTCACAAGGAAAAGGTCAGCCAGAAATTATTGAAAAGGCAAGAAAGTGTGAAGCTTACGGGGCAGAAGTTGTTCAATTATCTGTAGGACCAGAGCTCTTTTACTCCTTTTTATTACTTTTAGAAGAAACAGGGTATTTTAATGCTTCCCTTTATACACCATATGGGATAGCAGGTGTTGAAACCCTAGGCTATGAATTGTCAATGGAATTTAGGGCAAAAGAAGGAAGAGACCCAGATGTATGTGTTGTAACTAACGCAGGTGGAGGAAACTTAACTGGAACTGCTAGGGGCTTTATAAAGGCAGGGGCTATGGATACACAAATAATTGCAGCATCAGTATCCCTAGAAGGTCTTCATATGGCTAGTGATACTCAATTTAATAAAAAATCCTTTACAACAGGCCACACAGGCTTTGGAATACCTTTTGCTACCTGGCCAGATAGGTCAGATGTGCCAAGATCTGCTGCAAGGCCATTAAGGTATTTAGATAGGTATGTAACAGTTAACCAAGGGTCAGTCTTTTATATGACAGAATTACTTGCACAAATTGAAGGTTTAGAAAGAGGACCAGCTGGAAACACAGCCCTTGCAGCAGCCTTTAAGATAGCTCAAGAACTAGACCAAGACAAGATGGTAGTTGTTCAAGAAACAGAATACACAGGGGCTGGGAAACACATTATGCCACAACTTACCTTTGCCAAGGAAAATGGAATAAAAATTCTCCAAGGGGATCCTTCTGATGAAGTACCAGGAGAAACAATTATACTTCCAAAAGACCCATCTTATCTTTGCATAAAAGACCTTGATATTGAAAATACAAAAAAATCTTATATAAGAAATTGCATAAAAAATAATAATCTTGATATAATTAATAAAGAAGACCTAGACTTTTTAGTAGCTGATACCAAGTCAGATGAAAACTTTGTTAGAAAAGTCCTAGGTGAATTAGAAATTAAAGTTAAAGAGGAGGCATAAGCAATGAAGAGACCTGATGATTTTAAGGAAAGACGAGTCCATCTTGCAGACCTTTCAGAAGCGGAACTAGAAGAAAGATTTTGGTCACTAGCAGAAAAGCTTGTTGAGCCAATAATTGACCTAGGCTATAAAAACACATCTCCATCAATTGAAAGAAGTGTACTTTTAAGGATGGGTTTTTCAAGTGTAGAGGCTAAGAGCATAGTAGATAACTCTATAGACAGGGGCCTTATTGGAAAAGGGGCAGGGCAAATCGTCTATAAGCTAGCACAAAAAAAAGGTATATCAATTAGGGAAGCAGGCCTTTTACTAGTAGAAGGTAAGAGCTGGGATGAAGTTAAGCCTATGTTCGAAGGAGGTAGCAAGTAATGGAACTAAAACACAATGAAAAGCTAGATATACATGAAATATTAAAAGACCTTGAAAATTACAGACCTAAGAGAAGGGGCTGGCACTGGAGAGAGGGAGTTGGAGAAAAAAGACAAATAGGAAAATTTGAATACTACGATACATCAGAAAGTATGAAAAATTCCCAACCCCTACCTGCAGCCAAGTACTTTGACAACATTGACCCTCAACCACAACCAGTTATTACAACTGAGATAGCATCTGGTAGGTTTGAAGATGATATTAGGAGGATGAGGATGGCTGCTTGGCATGGGGCAGACCATATAATGGTAATTAGGACAGCAGGCCAATCCCACTTTGAATCCTTAATAGAGGGGACTCCCCAGGGGGTAGGTGGAATTCCTATAACAAGAAAACAAGTTAGGGCCCAAAGAAAAGCCCTAGATGCAATAGAAGAAGAAGTAGGTAGGCCAATTAACTACCATTCATATGTATCTGGAGTTGCAGGCCCTGAGATAGCAGTTATGTTTGCTGAAGAGGGAGTAAATGGGGCCCACCAAGATCCCCAGTACAATGTATTGTATAGAAATATAAATATGATTAGGTCATTTGTAGATGCTGCAGAAGCAAAGTCTATCATGGCTTGGGCAGATATAGCCCAAATAGATGGGGCCCACAATGCAAATGCTACAGCTAGAGAAGCTTGGAAGGTAATGCCAGAGCTAATGGTTCAACATGCCATAAACTCAATATTTTCTGTTAAGGTTGGGATGAAAAAAGGAAACATTTGCCTTTCTACAGTACCACCAACAGCGCCTCCAGCACCATCTATGAGGTTGGACCTACCTTATGCAGTAGCCTTAAGAGACCTTTTTAGAGAGTATAGGATGAGGGCTCAAATGAATACCAAGTACATGGAATCCTCAACAAGGGAAGCTACAGTTACCCATGTATTAAACCTTCTTATATCTCAATTAACATCAGCAGATATTCAATCTACAATTACCCCAGATGAGGGTAGAAATGTTCCTTGGCATATATATAACATTGAAGCTACAGATACTGCTAAACAAGCCTTTAACGGTATGGATGGACTTATGTCAATGTTAGAAATAAAAAGAGACAACAGTGAATTAGGGGATAAGGTAAGGGAGCTTAAGGAAAGAGCTATCTTATTTATGGAAGAAATGTTAGAAATTGGAGGTTACTTCAAGGCAGTTTCTGAAGGCTTCTTTGTTGACTCAGGCCAGTACCCAGAACGTAATGGGGATGGGATAGTAAGAAAGATTGATGGGGGAGTAGGAGAAGGAACTGTTTATGAAAGAGACAAAGACTACATGGCGCCAGTTACAGGAGTCTTTGGCTATAACAACCTAGAACAATATGGGAAAGAATATATAGATAATCCAGCCAAGCTAATTGGGGGAGGAACTTTTGAAAACCCTGAAATGATAGTTTATATAGACGAATTAGATGAAACTGACAATGTCAATGTTAGGTTAGAGGAAGTTAAGGACTTAATTGGAACCACTAACATAAAGCCAGAAATGGAATGGTTAGGAGATGGAATCATCCACCTTACTATGTTTTTACCAACTGATGTTCGTACAGCAGAATTTGCTGGCCTTGAAATTGCAAAGAGGATGAACCTTCATGATTGTGAAGTAATTCATAAGGAAATTATGCAAGAAGCTGAGGGAACTAGGGTAGAGGTAAAGGGTAAGGTAGACTTTTCAATAGATACAAGTAAATTAGTTATCCCTCCAAAGCCAGAAGAAATGTCAGATGATGAAATAAGGGCTGATATTGATGAAAAGCCTCTAAGAGTAGTTGCTGCCACAGTAGGGGAAGATGAACACTCAGTAGGTATTAGGGAAATCATAGATATCAAACATGGGGGTATAGAAAAATACGGTATTGAAAGTCATATTTTAGGAACTTCAGTGTCCATAGAAAAGCTAGTTGATGCTGCAATTGAGTTAAATGCTGATGCAGTCTTAACCTCAACCATCATCTCCCATGATGATATGCACTATAAAAACATGAAAAAACTAAATGAATATGCCATTGAAAGAGGAGTAAGGGATAAACTTATATTTATAGCCGGTGGAACTCAAGTTTCAAATGAGCTTGCAGTTGCAAACGGAATGGATGCAGGATTTGGCCGTGGGACCAAGGGTTCACAAGTAGCCACCTTCCTAGTCAAGAAAAGACGTGAGATGGAAAATGAAGATTAATCTTCTTGTTGCAGAAATTGGTTCTACGACAACTGTAGTAAATGCTTTTGATGATATTAATAAGGACCCTAAGTTTATTGGCCAAGGCCAAGGGGCAACCTCTGTCTTAGAAGGGGATGTAAACATTGGGCTTAAAAATGCCATAGATGACTTAAAAAAGTCCCTTGGTGTAGAAAGGCTTGAATATGATGACCTTATAGCCACCAGCTCTGCTGCTGGTGGACTTAGGATGAGTGTCCATGGCCTGGTATTTGATATGACCGTTAGGGCAGCCAAAGAGGCAGCCCTTGGGGCAGGGGCCAATATAAAGTTTGTAACTGCAGGTAAGCTAAGAAAGTCTGACTTAAAAAAGATAGAAGAAATAAAACCAAACATAATTTTAATAGCAGGTGGAGTTGACTATGGGGAAAGGGAAACTGCCCTATACAATTCTGAATTAATAGCAAACTTAGGACTTTCTATCCCTGTAATATATGCTGGAAATATTGAAAATGTAGAAGATGTAAAGGAAATATTTAAAAAAACAAATAATGAACTTTACATTGTTGAAAATGTCTATCCAAATATTGATGAATTAAATATTGAGCCTACAAGGAAGGTCATCCAGTCAGTTTTTGAAAAACACATTGTCCATGCCCCTGGTATGGAGGACATTAGAAACTTAGTAACAGGCAATATTATGCCAACCCCTGGGGCTGTAATGGAGGCAAGTCAACTTTTATATGATGCAATTGGAGACTTGATTACAGTTGATGTAGGTGGTGCTACTACTGATGTCCACTCTGTTACAGAAGACTCTGAGGAAATAGCTAGGATAATTTTAAGTCCAGAGCCAAAGGCTAAGAGGACTGTAGAAGGGGACCTTGGGGTGTTTGTAAATATGAAAAACATTGTTGATATGGTAGGGGAAGAAAAGCTTTTAGAAGAACTTGAAATAAAGCCAGAAGACTTAAATCACTTAATAAAGAACCACAAGCCCATACCAGAAAATGACCTTGAAAGAAAGTTTGTAGAGGTTTTAGCAGAACATGCCACCATAACTGGTGTTAAAAGGCACGGTGGGAAATTAAAGCAAATATATGGACCTACTGGGAAAAAGACCATAGCCCAAGGTAAGGACTTAACTGGGGTAAAGTACCTGATAGGAACTGGTGGAGCCCTAACTAGACTAGGTAAGAGGATGGATATCTTAAAAAAGATACCCCTATCTAACACAGGGACAGACCTATTACCAAATAATGAAGTAGAAATACTAATTGACAACCATTATATTATGGCCTCCCTAGGGGTAATGTCAAAAAAATACCCAGAAGTTGCGCTAGATCTTTTGTTAAAGAGTTTTGGAATAAGGAAATAAGGGGGCCAATATGGGATATCCAAGAGTTGTAATAGAAAAAAATAAGATTAAGCAAAATGTAAATGCAGTCTTAAACCTTATAGGGGATAGGGATATTAGCCTTGCAGCTGTAACCAAGGGTTTTTGTGCCAACCCCCAAGTAGCAGAAGTTTTTGTAGATGCAGGGGTTGATTATTTAGCAGATTCAAGAATTGAAAACTTAAGGAAGTTAAAGGACTTAAAGATAAAAAAGATGATGCTAAGACTCCCTATGATTTCTGAAGTAGATGAATTAGTTAAATATGCTGACATATCCTTAAACTCAGAAATAGAAACTATCAAGGCCTTAAACAAGGCAAGTGAAAGACTTGGTAGGGTTCATGAAATTATTTTAATGGTAGACCTTGGGGACTTAAGAGAGGGTTACTATAAGGAGGAAGATCTTTTAAGTGCAGTTAAGGAAATCCTTGACCTAGCCTTTATTAAAATTAAGGGTTTGGGGGTTAACTTAACTTGCTACGGAGGGGTAATACCCAAGGCCCATATCTTAAATCGGCTCCTTGATTTAAAAAATAAAGTTGAAGAAGTTTATAATATTAAATTAGATATTATTTCAGGTGGTAACTCTTCCACAGTTTATCTTTTAAATAAGGACCTACCTAATGAAATAAACAACTTAAGACTTGGAGAAGCGGTAATTTTAGGTAGGGAATCAGCCTACCAGCAAAATATTGAAGGGACTGACCAAAATCCTTTTACCCTTGAAGCTGAGATTATAGAAGTAAAGGAAAAACCATCTGTTCCTACAGAAGAGATAGGAAGGGATGCCTTTGGGCAAAAGCCTACCTTTGTAGACAGGGGAGTTAGAAAGAGAATCCTATGTGCAGTAGGTAAGCAAGATATAGACTTAGAAACACTTTTTCCAGTGGATAAGGATTTAATTATACTTGGAGGAAGCTCTGACCACCTTATTATTGATGGGTCCGATTCACCTAAGGACTATAAGGTTGGGGATATATTAGCCTTTCATATGGAGTATGTAAGCATGCTTAGAATAATGACATCTGAATATATAGAAAAACATGTGATATAATAAAGAAAACTATATTAAAAAGGTGATATTATGGATTTGTTTACTATGTCAATGGAAGAAAATTTAAAAAAACAGGCCCCCCTAGCAGATAGGTTGAGGCCTGTTTTAATAGAGGAATTTGTAGGTCAAGACCATATATTAGGGGAGGGTAAGCACCTAAGTAGGTCTATTAAGGCTGACAGGATACACTCTATGATATTTTATGGGCCTCCTGGAACGGGAAAGACTACACTTGCTATGATTATAGCCAATCAAACTAAGATGAATTTTGAAAAGCTATCTGCTGTTACATCAGGGGTTAAGGATATTAGAGAGGTTGTAGGAAGGGCTGAGGAAGGGTTAAAACTATACAATAAAAGGACCATCCTCTTTATAGATGAAATTCATAGATTTAATAAGTCTCAGCAAGATGCCCTCCTACCCTTTGTAGAAAGGGGAATAATAATCCTTATAGGGGCAACTACTGAAAACCCCTACTTTGAAGTTAACAAGGCTCTTCTTTCAAGGGCCATGGTTATGGTCTTAAAGCCCCTAGAGAGAAAGGACCTAGAAAAACTACTAAATAGGGCCCTAGGGGATAAAGAAAAGGGACTTGGAAAATTTAAGGTTAACTTAAGTGATGAGGCCCGCGATTATCTCTTAACCATATCCCAGGGGGATGGGAGGATTTTACTAAATTCTCTAGAAATAGGAGTTTTATCTACAGAAGAAGATGATAAGGGTGTAAGGGTAATAGACCTTGATGGGATAAGGGAATCTATCCAAACAAAGACAGCCAAGTATGATAAGGGTGGAGATGAACACTACGATACAATCTCAGCCTTTATTAAGTCCATGAGGGGGTCTGACCCAGATGCCACCCTCTACTACTTAGCCAAGATGATAAATGCAGGAGAAGACCCAATCTTTATAGCAAGAAGGATTATTATAGCAGCAAGTGAGGATGTTGGAAATGCAGATCCCATGGCCCTCCAAGTTGCAACAGCAGCCCTAAGTGGAGTCCATGCCATAGGTATGCCTGAAGGAAGGATTATCTTATCCCAAGCAGCCCTTTATGTTGCTTGTGCTAAAAAATCAAACGCAGCTTATATAGGGATAGATAAGGCCTTAGATGATGTAAAAAACAAGGAAATTCCTCCTATACCAGGTTTTTTAAGAGATAGTCACTACAGTGGTTCAAAGGCCCTTGACCATGGTAAAAATTACTTGTACCCCCATAATTATAAAAACAACTATGTAAAACAAGATTATTTACCAGAAGACCTCCAAGGGACAAGCTACTATAAGCCAAGTGAAAATGGCTATGAAAAGGTTATTAAAGACCACCTTAAGGCCCTAAAGGAAGAATAAGAGGAAAGCTTGTTGACAAAGGGCCTATAAATTACTATAATTATTTAAAATAGATAAGACAGATAGGGTAGGAAAATAAATATAAGTATTACAGGGAGCCAGTAAGAGTGAAACGCTGGTATATATGATTTATTTAAAAAAGAACACCCCTTGAGTTTCTATCCTAAGTTTAGGTTAGACGGTTACCCCGTTATAGTTTTAAGTGGCTTTAAGCAATTTAAGGTGGCACCGCGGAAGAAACCTTTCGTCCTTATTATATTATTTGGATGTAAGGTTTTTGTTTTTTTGATTATTTAAAAATGATGGGAGGAAGAAAATTGAAATTATCTGTAAAGGAATTATTTAAAAATTATGAAGAATACGTTTTAAAAGACCTGGTCCTAGAAGGTTGGATTAGGACATCAAGGTCTTCAAAGGCCTTTGGTTTTATTGAATTAAACGATGGGTCATTTTTTAAAAATATCCAAATTGTTTATGACGATTCCTTAACAAATTTTAAGGAAGTAGAAAAGTTTCCTATTTATTCTGCTATTATTGTTAAGGGGATCCTAGTAGAAACTAAGGGGGCCAAGCAAGACTTTGAAATCCATGCAAGGGAAATTATCTTAGAAGGGGAGTCACATAGCGATTATCCTATACAAAAAAAGAGACATTCCCTAGAATACCTAAGGACTATAGCCCACCTAAGGCCAAGGACAAATATGTATAGTGCTATTTTTAGGGTAAGGTCAGTTCTTGCCTATTCAGTCCATAAGTTCTTTCAAGAAAGAGGCTTTATATATGCCCACACCCCAATTATAACAGCTTCAGATGCTGAAGGGGCAGGGGAGATGTTTAAGGTAACTAGTATAGATCCCTTAAATCCCCCTATGACAGAGGATAAAAAAGTGGATTATTCAAAGGACTTTTTTGGGAAAGAAACCCACTTAACTGTAAGTGGCCAATTGCAAGCTGAAGTATTTGCCCTTGCCTTTAAGGATGTATATACTTTTGGTCCTACCTTTAGGGCAGAAAATTCAAATACTGCAAGGCATGCTGCTGAGTTTTGGATGATTGAGCCAGAAATTGCCTTTGCAGACTTAAGAGACAATATGAAATTAGCTGAAGATATGTTTAAATTTATGATTGCCTATGTCTTAGAAAATGCCAAGGAAGAAATGGAATTCTTTGATAACTTTGTAAGTAAGGGAATTATAGCAAAGCTAGAAAAAATACTTTCAGATGATTTTGGAGTAATAACCTATACTGAAGCAGTAGACCTTTTAATAAAGTCAAAAGAAGACTTTCAATTCCCTGTTAAGTGGGGAATTGACCTTCAAACTGAACATGAAAGGTATATTACTGAAAAGATATTTAACAAGCCCGTCTTTGTAATAGACTATCCAAAAGAAATCAAGGCCTTTTACATGAGGGTAAATGAAGACAATAAGACTGTAGCTGCCATGGACCTCTTAGTACCAGGGGTAGGGGAAATTATTGGGGGCAGTCAAAGGGAAGAAAGATTAGATGTCTTAACAAAAAAGATTGTAGAAAACGGCATGGACCCAGAGGACTATTGGTGGTATCTTGAGCTTAGAAAGTACGGTGGGACAAAACATGCAGGTTATGGTCTAGGTTTTGAAAGGGCCATTATGTATATAACAGGGGTAAGTAATATAAGGGATGTAATCCCCTTCCCAAGAACCATACATTCAGCAGAATTTTAATAAGGGTGGTGTAATTACGAGTCCAACCAAAAAGGCGTTGTCATTCCGAGTGCAACCCAAGCGGTGTTGCTATTGTGAATGCAACCCAAAAGGCATTGTCATTGCGAGTGTGACCCACCCCCCGTGCTGTCATTCCGAGTGTAACCCACCCCCGTGCTGTCATTCCGAGTGTAACGAGGAATCTTTACAAATAAATCTTTAAAAACAAGGAGGTAATTTTCATGAAAGAATACAATCCAAAACAAATCGAAAAAAAGTGGCAGGATATATGGGATGAAAAAGAAGTTTACAAGGCTAGCAATGAAAGTGATAAGGAAAAATTCTATGCCCTTGTAGAATTCCCATACCCATCATCTGAAGGCCTACATGTAGGCCATCCAAGACCCTATACTGCCCTTGATATTGTTGCAAGAAAAAAGAGATACCAAGGCTACAATGTACTCTTCCCAATGGGGTGGGATGCCTTTGGCCTTCCTACTGAAAACTATGCTATTAAAAATAAAATCCACCCAAGGATAGTTACAGAAAGAAATATTGCAAACTTTAAAGCCCAGCTTAAGTCCATTGGTTTTTCCTTTGACTGGTCAAGGGAAGTTAATACAACAGACCCCCACTATTACAAGTGGACCCAGTGGATCTTTCTAAAGTTATTTGAAAATAATCTTGCCTATAAGAAGGAGTTTCCTATTAACTTTTGTACATCCTGCAAGGTAGGTCTTGCAAATGAAGAAGTTGTAGGAGGGGTTTGTGAAAGGTGCGGGAGTGAAGTAGTAAGAAAGGTTAAAAACCAATGGATGCTAAAGATCACTGAATATGCAGATAGACTTATAAGTGACCTTGACCTAGTAGATTATATAGATAGGGTTAAGACCCAGCAGACAAATTGGATTGGCAAGTCCATTGGGGCAGACTTAAACTTTAAAATTGCAGGTGGGGATGATAGCCTTTCAGTATTTACAACAAGGCCAGACACCCTATTTGGGGCAACTTACATGGTAATAGCTGCAGAACACCCCCTTATAGATAAGTACAAGGAAAAGATAGAAAACTATGATGAAGTTCACCATTATAAGGATGAAGTTCAAAATAAGTCTGACTTTGAAAGGACTGAGCTTTCAAAGGCAAAGTCTGGGGTAGAGTTAAAGGGCCTTAAGGCAATAAACCCAGCCAATGGGAAAGAAATACCTATATGGGTGTCAGACTATGTCCTAATGTCCTATGGAACTGGGGCTATAATGGCAGTACCAGGCCATGACCAAAGAGACTGGGAATTTGCAAGTAAGTTTAACCTTCCTATAATTGAAGTAATAAAGGGTGGAGATATTACAAAAGAAGCCTACACAGATACAAATACTGGAATCCTTGTAAACTCTGACTTTATAAATGGAATGGAAGTTAAAGAAGCAGTAGAATATATGATAGATTGGATACAAAAAAACAAGCTTGGCGAGAAAAAAATAAACTATAAACTAAGAGACTGGGTGTTTTCAAGACAAAGATACTGGGGAGAACCAATTCCACTAGTACATTGTGAAGATTGTGGTTGGGTAGCCCTACCTGAAAGTGAGCTTCCCTTGTTACTTCCCGAGGTAGATAACTACGAGCCAACAGAAACTGGAGAATCACCCCTTGCTAATATGGAAGAGTGGGTAAATACAACTTGCCCAACTTGTGGTAAAAAAGCCAAGAGGGAAACTGACACCATGCCACAATGGGCTGGTTCAAGCTGGTATTATTTAAGGTATACTGACCCACATAATAATGATGCCTTTGCTTCAAAAGAAGCTTTAGAGTATTGGAGTCCAGTTGACTGGTATAATGGGGGCATGGAACATACAACCCTCCACCTACTTTACTCAAGATTTTGGCATAAGTTCCTTTATGATATTGGTCAAGTTCCCCAAGCAGAGCCCTATGCAAAAAGAACTTCCCATGGGATGATTCTAGGTGATAACAATGAAAAAATGTCTAAGTCTAGAGGAAATGTTGTAAATCCAGATGAAATAGTAAGAGAATACGGTGCCGATACCCTTAGGACCTATGAAATGTTTATTGGAGACTTTGAAAAAAGTGTACCATGGTCAGAAAATGGAGTTAAGGGGTGCAGGAGGTACCTAGACAGGGTATGGAAGCTACAAGAGATCCTAGTTCTTGGGGATAAGTATTCTCCCGAGTTAGAATCAAATATCCACAAGACCATTAAAAAGGTTACCCATGACTTTGAAACTTTGAAATTTAACACAGGTATTGCAAGTTTAATGGCCTTATTAAATGATTTTAACGACCTAGGTAGGATTACAAAAGAAGACCTTAGGACTTATTTAATCCTATTAAACCCAGTAGCCCCACATATTACTGAAGAATTATGGGAAACTATTGGTTTAGATGGCTACTTGTTCGAAAGCAAATGGCCAGAATTTGATGAGGAAAAGACAATAGATAAGGTAATAGAAATGCCAGTCCAAGTAAATGGAAAGGTAAGAGGAACTGTAGAAGTTGCAATTGATGAGTCAAAAGAAAGCATCCGAGAAAAAGCAAATATGGTTGAATCAATAAATAGGTATACACAAGGAAAAGAAATAATAAAAGAAATTTATGTTCCAGGAAAAATCTATAACATAGTAGTAAAGTAAATTAAATACCTGCTTTTGTAAAGATGAACGACTCTGTTAATTTTAGTAGGGATGGACGACTCTGTCCATCCGCAATGCCAAAAGACTATACCCAGTAAGATAGAATCAATAAAAAAAACCTATGCACATTTTCTAAATATGATATAATATTAACAGAAAATCTTATAAATAAGACGGAGGTGCAGTGAGTGAGAAAAATTCTAATTACTGGGGCCCTTGGGCAAATAGGGTCTGAATTAGCAGTTAAGATGAGAGAGATATATGGAACGGATAATGTTATAATAAGCGATATAATGCCAAAGGCTTCTCGTGAAGCCCTAATAGAAAGTGGACCCTTTGAGCCTATAAACATCCTAGATAAGGATAATATGGGGAAAGTCATAGATAAGTACAAGATAAATACAGTGGTAAACCTTGCAGCCATACTTTCAGCTACAGGGGAAAAGACTCCAGACCTTTGTTATAATGTTAATATGAACGGCTTATACAATATTTTAGAACTTGCTAGGGAAAAAGATCTTTCTGTATTTACACCTAGTTCCATAGCTGTCTTTGGAGACTCTACTCCAAAGGATAAGACCCCCCAAGATACTATTATGAGGCCTGAAACCATGTATGGGGTAACAAAGGTCGCAGGGGAGCTACTTTGTGATTATTACTTTAAAAAATTTGGAGTAGATACAAGAGGGGTCAGGTTCCCTGGTATTATATCCTACGACACCCTCCCAGGTGGAGGTACAACTGATTATGCTGTCCATATCTACTATGAAGCCCTTAAACAAGGAAAGTATACCAGCTTTATAGGGCCAGGTACCAAGATGGATATGATGTATATGCCAGATGCTATTAAGGCGATTCTTATGCTCCTTGAAGCAGATCCTTCAAAGTTAATCCATAGAAATGCCTTTAATATTACAGCTATGAGTTTTGACCCTGAAGAAATAGCATCCTCAATTAAAAAATACATCAAAGACTTTACCATTGACTATGATATAGATAAAGAAAGACAAGCCATAGCAGACTCTTGGCCAAATTCCCTTGATGATACACAAGCAAGAGAAGAATGGGGTTGGAAGCCAGAATATTTACTTGATGATATGACCAAGGACATGCTTGAAAAATTAAGAATAAAACTAAAAATTTAGATTAGGGAAACCTAATCTTTTTTTCTATATTAATGTTGACAACATTACTAGGATATACTATACTTATATCGAATACCAAGCAATCTAGTTGGGATTAAAGAGGTGAAATAATGAAACTGTCAACAAAGGGTAGGTACGGGCTTATGGCTATGCACCAATTAGCCCAAGATTATGGTCAGGGACCCATATCTTTAAAATCAGTTGCAGAAAAACAAGGCTTATCTGAAAACTATTTAGAACAGCTTTTCTCAAGCCTTAAAAAGGATGGTTTATTAACTAGTGTAAGGGGGGCATATGGGGGCTACATGCTTTCAAGACCACCAGATGACATTACTGTAGGCCAAGTTTTAAGGGCCCTAGAAGGTCAAATGGCCCCATCTGAATGTGTTGATGGAACTCATCACTCCTGTCTTAAAAAGGATGACTGTGCAACTAAAATGGTTTTGGTCAGGATAAAGGATAGCATAGATCAAGTGATAGATTCTATAACCTTAAATGATATGATAATTGATAATATTGAAATTACTAATATTGGGGGATAATAATGAAAAAATTTGTATATATGGACCACGCAGCAACAACTCCTGTAAAAAAAGAAGTCCTAGATGAAATGCTTCCATATTTTTCAGAGTATTATGGAAACCCTTCAAGTATATATTCACTTAGCAACTATTCAAACTTAGCAATAGATAAGGCAAGGGACCAAGTTGCCAAAGCCCTAGGTGCTAAGAAGAATGAAATATACTTTACAGGGGGAGGGTCAGAATCAGACAACTGGGCTATAAAGGGAGTTGCATCTAAACACAAGGAAAAAGGCAACCATATTATCACAACTAAGATAGAACACCATGCTGTCCTTCACACTTGTGAATTTTTAGCAAAAGAAGGCTATGATATTACTTATTTAGATGTAGATGAATATGGACTTGTTTCCCTTAGCGATTTGGAAAATGCAATTACAGATAAGACAATTTTAATAACTATAATGTTTGCCAACAATGAAATTGGAACAATCCAACCAATTAAGGAAATAGGGGCTCTAGCAAAAAAACACGGGGTCTTATTCCACACAGATGCAGTCCAAGCAGTAGGAAGTATAGAAATAGATGTTAATGAATTAAATATAGACCTACTTTCACTTACAGCCCATAAGCTTTATGGTCCTAAGGGGACAGGGGCCCTTTATATAAGAAAGGGAGTAAGGATAGACCCACTTATAACAGGGGGAGCCCAAGAAAAAAATAAAAGGGCAGGTACAGAAAACATAGCAGGTATTGTTGGCCTAGGTAAGGCAGTTGAATTAGCCTATGAAAACCTAGAAGAAAACAACAAAAGGCTAATTGGCCTAAGGGAAAGATTAATAAGGGGAATAGAAGAAAATATAGATGAAGTTAGATTAAATGGTCACCCTAGTAAGAGGTTACCTGGAAATGTAAACTATTGCTTTAGGTATATAGAAGGAGAGTCCCTTTTACTAAGTTTAGACCTAGTTGGGATTGCAGCATCAAGTGGTTCTGCTTGTACATCAGGAAGCTTAGACCCATCCCATGTCCTTCTTTCAATAGGCCTTGTTCATGAAATAGCCCATGGGTCCTTAAGACTAACCCTGGGGGCAAGTACTACAGAAGAAGATGTAGATTATACAGTTAATCAACTAGTTAGTATAGTAGATAGGTTAAGAAAAATGTCGCCTTTATATGAAAAAAAGGCATAGGGGGAGAATAAATGTATTCAGATAAGGTAATGGAGCACTTTATGCAGCCGAAAAACGTAGGTGAAATTGAAAATGCTGATGGCATTGGAGAAGTAGGTAATGCAAAGTGTGGAGATATAATGAGGATGTATTTAAAAATTGATGGTGATATAATAACAGATGTTAAATTTAAGACCTTTGGATGTGGGTCAGCTATAGCATCTTCAAGTATGGCTACAGAGTTAATTAAGGGTAAGAGTATAAAAGAAGCAATGGAATTAACCAACAAGGCAGTAGCAACAGCCCTTGATGGTCTACCTCCAATAAAGATGCATTGTAGCGTCCTGGCAGAGCAAGCTATAAAATCTGCTTTGCTTGATTATTCTAAGAAATCTGGGGTAAAAATTGAAGGATTAGAAGATGTTGATTTTGATGATGAGCATTTACATGATTTAGTTGATATGGAAGACTAATAACTTAAAGACTTTGGTTTAAGAATCTTATGATCTAGCCACAGTCTTTATCTTTAAGAGGGTGAAAAAAGATGACAATAGGGATAGCCCCAGAAATATTTGTAAAACTAGTGTGGATTTTATCTGCAATTTTGTTGTTTTTAGTAATCTATTACCTTATCAACATAGGAAATAGGTTTGTAGGTGAGAAAAAGGTAATACACTATAATACTAGGTTAATCCTATGGGTCATTGGGTCCTTGTTTTTCTTATACTTTATTTCTAGGATCTTTAACAGGTATTCCCTAATAGAGGACACCTTCTACACCATAATTATTTCTTTAATACTAGCTTACTTTTTAAACCCCCTTGTTAATTTCTTCGAAAAAAAGGGCTTAAATAGGTTTTATGCCACGGCTTTAGTTTATTTAATAATACTTGGAACTATAATTATTTTATCTATATCAGTCCTACCAAGAACAGGAAGGGAATTAAAAAGACTTGCTACTAATTTTCCAGGCTATATTACAGCTGTGACAACTTACCTTAGTTCAATTTATTCTAATTATTCATCTACCATAGAAGAAATGCCAGAACTTGTGACAAGCATACAAAATATAATAAGCCAAAATATAGAAAGGGTACAAAGTGGTCTTGCAAGTGGTATAGAAAGATTTGCCATGATAGTAATTGGCATGTTTACTAGGATTATAAGTTGGATTTTAACCCCAATTTTAACCTTCTACTTTTTAATGGATAAGGATTATTTTATAGAAAGACTAAAGGCCCTTATCCCTAAAAAAAACAAAGAAGAGACTATATACTTATTTAAAGAAATTGACACAGCCCTTTCAGAATTTATAAGGGGAAGGCTTTTAATGGCTGTAGCAGTTGGTATTACAACTACCATATTTTTATTTGCCATGGGAATTGAATTTGCCATAGTAATTGGTTTTATTACAGGGATTGCTGATATCATCCCCTATATAGGACCCTTCCTAGGCTTTGTACCAGCAGTAATATTTGCCTTTATTTCAAGCCCTATAAAGGCCCTTTGGGTAGGAATATTCTTTATCCTTATCCAGTGGGGAGAAAACAATATACTAGGGCCAAAGATTCTAGGTAAGACAACAGGCATGCACCCCTTAACTATCCTTTTAGCTATAATAGTAGGTGGTACCATGTTTGGAGTACTTGGTATGTTACTTTCTGTTCCTTTTGTAAGTGTTATGATTATACTTTATAAGTACTTTAAAAATAAGATAAATATTAGGTTTCCAAAGCAAGTTGGTTAAATTGACAAATACGCTTCTATAAATTAGAATTAAAAGATA
>CAZSLV010000025.1:0-23391 GCA_964607545.1 uncultured Gudongella sp.
CTAGCTTAGTCTAGAAAAGATAAGATCCTTCGCTTACGCTCTGGATGACAACATTTTTTGTCATTCCGAGTGTAACGAGGAATCTTAATTTTCTTAAAACCAAAAGACAAGATCCTTCACGCTAACTCTCAGGATGGCAATCACGCTATTTTCTCATCAAACTTAGACCTGTATATTTCTAATAACTCTTTTTCTGTTGTATCTATGCTGGCCTTATCTAAAACTACCTCTCCCTTATCAAGCATAACCAACCTTTGAGAGTACCTTATTGCATCCCCCATATGGTGTGAAACCATAATTGTAGTTATATTGTGTTTTTCTAACAATTCTTTAGTCTTTTGCATAACTACATGGGAGGTCTTGGGGTCAAGGGCTGCTGTATGCTCATCTAGTAACAAGATGTCAGGGTGTTTCATAGTAGCCATTATAAGGGAAAGGCTTTGACGCTGACCACCAGAAAGAAACTTAACTTGAGTGTTTAGTTTGTTTTCTAAGCCAAGGTCTAGGTCTAATAGCATTTCAATATACTTATCCATATTTTTTTTCTGGATAAGTTTTTTTAATGAGAAATTTTCGCCCTTTTTATTTGCTAAAGATAAATTCTCCAGTATGGTAAGACTTGGAGATACACCCATTGAAGGGTTTTGGTAAACTCTGCCGATAAAAGACGATCTTTTCTCTTCTGGCAGCTTGCTTATATCTTGATTATTTAGGACCATACTCCCGCTATCAGCCGAAAGACTCCCGCTAATAAGGTTTAATAGGGTGCTTTTTCCACAACCATTTGCACCTACGATTGCGGTGCATGTATTTTTCTCAATAGTTAAATTGAAATTATCAAATATATTTGCCTCATATTCTGTATTTATATTAAAACTCTTGTAAAGGTTTCTTATTTTCAGCACAGGTCTTACCTCCTTTCTTTTTTAAGCTTTGCATAAAAGGGTTTGAAAAGTTGTTGTAAGAAATAAACAATATAACTATAATTGCACTTATTGCCCTAAGGTCTGTTGGTTTTAAGCCTAAGTCTATGGCGATTCCTCCTATTAACTTATATGCTATGGCACCAATGATTGCCCTAGTAGTCAATGAGAGAAGGGATGAATTTTTTCTTATAGTTTCCCCAATTATAATTGAAGCTAAACCCATTATTATAATAGAACTTCCCATTGTTATATCTACAAAACCTTGGTACTGGGCCATAAGGGCTCCACTCATACCAACTAAGCCATTTGATAACATAAGGCCTATTATCTTATAGGCATTGCTATTTTTACCTAGGGACCTAACAAGGACCTCATTATCTCCAGTTGCTATTAAAAGATAGCCTATTTCTGTCTTTAAGAATAAATCTAAAAGAATTTTTATTACTAGGACTATAAGGACTAAAACAAGCCACTTTGGAATGTCCATAAATATTGATTCATATTTAAATAGGGGGATATTTGCCTTTCCATTTAACCTAAGATTTACAGAATATAAGATAGTCATAGTTAAAATACCTGATAAAAGTGGTTTTATCTTAAGTTTTACAAATAACAAGGCAGTTAAAAGGCCAGCAATAGCCCCATATCCAAATGCTAAAAGTGATGAGGCTACAGGGGATAAGCCTAGTATTACAAATTTTGCATAGACAAAAGCACCCAAGGGAAAGGTCCCTTCAACAGAAAGGTCTGCTATATCTAGTATTTTATAAGTTAGTGTAACTCCCATGGCAAGGACTGCGAAAATCAGTCCTTGCTCAAGGGATGTAATAATCAATGCGTTCATATTGTGCCTCCTAAACCTGCTTTATTCTCCTACTGCACTTGCTCCCTTAAATACTTCATTGTCTAAACTCAATCCTAATATATCTAGTGTTTCTTGATTGAATACTGCTGTAGTTTCTTTACCAGATTCTGATGGAATATCAGCTGGGGATTTTTTATCAAGAAGGATTGCCTTTGCCATCGATGCAGTTTGCTTGCCAAGTCCAAAGTAGCTTATACCATCTGAAACAAGTATTCCGCCTTCAACATGAGAACCTTCAGCCCCTACTGTAATCATTTTAGCTGAATTTGCCTTATCAGCTACTATAGCAATTGCAGAAGCTACCATATTATCAGTAATTGTGTATATAGCATCAACATCTTTTATAATTGAATCCATTGCTTGAGGAATATCATTTATATTAGAAATTCCAACAGCTACGATTTCTAGTCCTAATTCAGGGGCAAATGCCTTAGCCATTTCTATTTGAATGTCTGAATTACTTTCACTTGTGTTATAAAGAATACCAATTTTTTTAATGGAAGGATCTAACTTTTGAAATGAAGCTAGTTGTTCCTTCATTGGAGAAGCATCACTTGTACCTGTTATATTTCCACCAGGTTTTTCTACTGAATCTACTAAGTCAGCTTCAACTGGATCTGTTACTGCACTAAATAATATAGGTATATCAGAAGTTGCTTGTTTTGAACTTTGTGCAGCTGGGGTTGCAATGGCATATATAAGATCAACCTTATCCTTTACAAATCCTTGAGAAATTGCAAGAGATGTGGGGATATCTCCCTGGGCATTTTGATAAACTATCTCTGCATCAATTCCCATTTCCTTCAAACCTTCTATAAAACCTTCCCTAGCATCATCAAGGGCAGGGTGCTCTGCAAGCTGATTTATCCCTATAACTAATTTTTCTGCAAGCTCTTCACCGCCTTGTGTAACTTCTGTATCAGGTTCAGCAACTTCTGGGCTAGGCTCATTACTCGCACTACAACCACCAAATACGCTGATGCTTAGTATTACTAAAATAATCATAAATAAATTGCTCTTTTTCATTTTGTCTTCCTCCTTAAATTTTAAAAATAAAAAAATCCTTCATCTCTATAAATCAATTAGATTTATAGGGACGAAAGATTAATCTCACGCGGTACCACCCTTATTATGACAAAGTCATCACTTATCGGACCTAATAGTCCTATCCCTTTTAACGATGGGCCTTCGGATTCACCTACTTTAAAAAATTTTGGCAAATCTGCTTGGGAGTGTATATATCACATTTGGCTATTATCGGTTTCCACCCTTACCGACTCTCTATAAAGAACCACAATGCGTTTCTCTCCTTCAACGCTTTTATGTATTAAATACAATCATAAGGGGTGGGGGAATATTTGTCAACACTTTTTTTAAAATAATTTTTTATTTTTTATTTGGGAAGGACTTCTAAGAGTATGCTAGAATATAAGTAATAGTTTATTTTAAAGGGAGTTGGTAATTTTGAATGAAAGATTATTTAAGGATATGGAATTCATTGTTGAACTTGATAAAATGAAATCCATACTTAGGCAAACAAGTTTAATTAACGAGGATAAGAGAGAAGATGATGCCCAGCACTCTTGGCATATAGCTCTAATGTCCATGGTATTAAATGAATATGCCAATGAAAAAATTGATGACAAGAAGGTTATTAAAATGCTCTTAATTCATGACTTAGTTGAATTATATGCAGGAGATACTTTTTGTTATGATAAAAAGGGCAATGAAGATAAGGAAGAAAGAGAACTTTTAGCTGCAGATAAAATATTTGGCATGCTTAATAAAGAAAAGGGTCTAGAATTTAGGGCCCTGTGGGATGAATTTGAAGAGATGAAAACACCTGAAGCTTTGTTTGCTGCATCCATGGACAGGCTCCAACCTATGCTTAACAATTATTATAATGGAGGGGGTACTTGGAAAAAGTTTGGAGTTGATAAAGAATCTATATACAAAAGAATTGAACCCGTAAAAAAATCTTCAGATAAACTTTGGAACTTTGTTGAATATATGATAGAAGATGCTTATAGTAGGGGGTTAATAGAAAACAAATAAAGGAAGTGTAAACATGACTTTAGAAACTGTCAAAAAACATATTGAAGATGAAAAAATTAATGTAGAAATTTTAGAAATGAAGGATAGTACTGCCACAGTAGACCTAGCTGCCAAAGCCCTTGGAGTAGAACCTGGTAGAATTGCAAAGTCTATGGCTATTAGGCTTAAGGATGAGGATATTATTATTCTAACAAAGGGTGATGTGAAGTTAGATAATAGGAAGTTTAAAGATGAGTTTAAACAAAAGGCAAAGTTTATAAAGGCAGAGGAAATACTCGAAGCTACTGGCCACCCTGTGGGTGGGGTATGTCCCTTTGGCCTTAGTAAACCCTTAAAAATTTACCTAGATAAGTCCTTAAAGATTTATGACTTTGTATACCCTGCTGCGGGAGATGTAAATGCCTGCTTAAAAATTGATGTAGATTATTTAAAAGAGGTTACAAGTGCAGAGTGGGTTGATGTTTGCCAAAACTTAGAAGTAGATGGCTAGTTTATTTTAATGTCATTCTATTGAAATATTGATATTCATAAATATGGGTAAATATATAGTAAATAAGATGTGGGATGTGATTTTATGAAAAGTAAGAAAAAGTTAATTATGATAATGGCCCTAGTATTTACCCTAATACTTGCAGGGTGTACTCCTTCCCAACCAGTAGAAAATGAGGAGTTGGAAAGTATTAAGACAAGGCTTAGTGAAAAAGAAGAAATGGTTGATGAATTAAATAAAAAGATACTTGATTTAGAAACACAAATTAAAGACTTAGAAGAAGGCGAGGATTCAAGCCCAGAATCAAGTGGACCCTTACCAGGTGAATCTTTAATGACAGTGGCCCTTGATGTAATGGACCTTATAGAAGATGAAAATTTTTCTGACCTTGCTGTATATGTTCATCCAAATGCTGGGGTGAGGTTTTCTCCCTACTCCTATATAGACATTCAAAATGATCAAGTTTTTCAAGCTAGTCAGTTTCAAAACTTATCAGGTAATCCAAACCTTTATTTATGGGGAGCCTATGATGGTTCAGGAGATCCTATAAACTTAACCTTTGATGATTATTATGATGAATTTATTTATGATGAAGATTTTATAAATCCTCATATGTACGGGAATAATTACCCCATAGGATCAGGAAATATGATAAACAATTTTTCTACTGCCTACCCAAATGGACAATTTATTGAATTTCATTTCACAGGCTTTGACCCCCAGTATGAGGGCTTAGATTGGAGAAGTTTAAGTTTGGCATTTGAACAGCAAAATAACACCTGGTATCTAGTAGGAATAATTCATGGCCAGTGGACAACTTAAGCTAAAGAATCCTTTCTTTTTTCTTTACAAGGAGTTGAACAACTAATGGATTTTTATACAATAGGACATTCTACCCATAGTCAAGAAGACTTTGTTTCAATTTTAAAATCATATGAAATACAAAGCCTAGTAGATATTCGTTCTTACCCAGGAAGTAAATACGTGCCTTGGTTTAACAAGGAAAATATAGAAAATTGGCTACCTGAAAATGGGATAAAATATATACATTTACCAAAGCTAGGGGGAAGAAGAGGAAAAATTAAGGAAGTAGATGAAGAATTAATAAGTGGTTGGAGACAGGCTGCATTTAAAAAATATGCTGCATATACTCTAACAGAGGACTATAAAGAAGGTATAAGTGAACTTATAGAAATTGGAAAATCAGGCAAAACTTCTTATATGTGTGCTGAAAGTCTACCTTGGAGGTGCCATAGGCTTCTTGTTTCAAATACCCTAGTATTTATGGGATTTAGTGTCTTCCATATAATGAGCGAAGATAAAACTATAAAGCATGAGTTGAATTTATATGGGGCAAGGCCTACTATTGTAGATGGAAGAATAATATACCCAAAAGACCAATAAAAGTATTTAAAAGATAAAAATATCCACTAAAAATTTATTCTTAGTGGATATTTTTTAAAATTTTTATTGTGAATTGATTTACATATCCTTTGCTAAATAAAACAAAGTTTTTACTGGGACCCCTGTCGCTCCTTTTGGCAAATATCCTGAATCCTTGGATAAATATGAGGTGCCAGCTATATCCAAATGCACCCAAGGGGTATCATTTACAAATTCTTCTAAGAACATACCCGCAGTAATTGCTCCCCCATATCTGCCACCTGTGTTTTTTAAATCTGCAAAATGGCTCTTAAAGAGTTCTTTGTACTCTTCATTATGAGGTAGTTCCCAAACAGGTTCCCCAGCAAGCTTAGCAGCTGTCTTAACGCTTTCCATAAGCTTATCGTTGTTTGTTATGGCTCCAGTATTAACACTGCCTAAAGCGACCACACAAGCCCCTGTTAGTGTTGCCACATCTATAACCATATCAGGCTTTTCAACTGTAGTTGCATACCATAGGGCATCTGCAAGGGTTAACCTTCCTTCAGCGTCTGTGTTTTCTACTTCTATGGTCTTTCCAGACATAGACCCAATAATATCTCCTGTCTTATATGCATCTCCAGAAATTAAGTTTTCACAAGCTGCAACGATTGCTACTACATTTTTCTTTAACTTATTTTTAGCAATTGAATACATAGCCCCTATCACAGATGCACTTCCAGCCATATCAGAATGCATAGTAGCCATTCCTTCTGCTGGCTTAATTGAGTATCCACCTGAATCATAAGTTAAACCTTTTCCAACCAAAGCTAGCTTTTCAGATGCTTCAGGGTTACCCATATACTTCATGACAATAAACCTTGGATCTTTTGCAGACCCTCTTGAAACTGAAAGAAAGGCTTCCATCTTCATTTCTTCTATTTGTGGCTTTTCAAATATAGTAACTTCTACACCCAGAGGGCTTAGGGCCTTGAAAGCTTCCCTTGCAAGAACTTCAGGGTACATATTTATAGCAGGTTCATTCACCAGGTCCCTAGCTAAAAATACCCCTTCCATTAAATTTTGTGTTTCTAAAATAACAGAAAGGACCTTGTCCTCTTCCCCCTTAAGTATATCTAGGTATACATTTTCTAGATTAACGATAGGTTTTTTATCACTCTTAAACTTATTAAAGTCATATTGTGCTTGAAGGAGACCTTCTCCTATAGCCTTATTTATTTTCCCATAACACCTATTTCCAAATTGTGGAACTGAAAATCCTATGCTTGATACTTTTTGCCTTTGTGCTTCCTTGCCTAACTTAAAAAAAGCTTTTCTAAGACTAGTATAATCTAGTTTTTCTTCTTCTCCTAAACCTAAGAAAATTTTAGAATCATTGTTTAAAGAAATATAAGAATAAACCTCGCCCAAGTCCCCCTTAAACAAGTCTTTTTCTTTTATAAACTTAAATATCTCAGGTGCCTTATCACAAGTATCCATTTCTTTAAAGGCTAAAATTACTTCTATATCTCCACCTTTTTCTAATAAAAAATTCATTATACCCCTCCTTAAAATATTTCGATACCCTTATTATATCAGAAGTAGCCAATAGATTAAACTACCTAGTTAAAATATGGTATTATAATATAAGAAGATAAAGTAAAGGGTGAGAAAATGAAAGCTGCAATATTTGATTTAGATGGTACACTTTTCGATTCTATGTGGGTTTGGGAAAAACTAGCATATAATTTTTTACAAGAGAAGAAAATAGATAGTCCACCAAATATTAGGGAAGAATTAAAGGAGTATAGTCTGAGAGAATCGTGTGATATTTTAAAAGAAAGATTTAACTTATCAGAAAGCCCAGATGAAATTAACAAGCAAATGGAGGAGATGCTTAAAAAATATTATTTTGAAGAAATACAACTTAAAGAAGGGGCAAAAGAGCTTTTGGAGAAAATGAAAAAAGAGGGTATTAGACTAGTTGCAGCAACAGCAACGCCAGATTGGCTATCTAAAGCTGCCTGCAGCAGATTAGGTATTTATGATTACTTTGAAATCTTTCAAACATGTGAATCAGTTGGGATTGAAAAATTCGATCCTAAATTTTATAAAATAATTTTAGATGGACTTAAAATTAAGGCAAATGAAATTTTCTTATTTGAAGATGCTCTGCATTCTATAAAAGCAGGATTAGTATGTGGTTTAAAAGTCGCAGCTATCAGGGATGAATCAGCTAGGGAGGATTGGAGAGAGATTGAAGAAGTATCTCATATTGTTTTTGATAACTTTAATGAGTTTTTAGAAAAATATCCTGATATAATTAATTTATAAAAACTTATATTTAATAGGTGGTGGTAGGGTGAATATTAGAAGCGGTGTAGATATTATAAGTAACAAGAGGATAGGAAAGATTATAGATAGTAAAAGGGAAAGCTTTTATAAGAGGGTATTTACACAAGAAGAACAAGATTATATTAAAAGTAAAAATAATAATGTTGGTACAGTTGCAGGCATATTTGCAGCTAAGGAAGCTGTTTCAAAACTAATTGGAAGTGGGATAGGGAGGCTTTCTTGGATAGATATAATTGTTAAGCATGATTTAGAAGGTAGGCCTTATATAGAACTTTCTAGCCATGGAAAAAGTATAATAAGAGAAAGAGGAATAGAAAATATAGATATTTCTATTTCAAATGAAACTCTATACTCCATTGCAATAGCAATTGGAGAAAGGGGACATAAAATGCCTATCCCAAGTAACATGCCCTACAGGTTAAAAAAAAGAAAGCAAGATACTAATAAGGGTGACTATGGAAGGCTTGCAGTAATTGGGGGTAGCCTTGGGATGCTAGGTGCAGTTAGGCTAACATCCTATGGGGCCTTAAGAAGTGGAGCGGGCTTAGTATATGGTGTTTTGGAAAAAGATTTGGCAAGAGACTTTGGTCTTATGGCTAATGAAGTAATAGTAAAAAGAGTAGATGAGATATGTGAATATAAGAGTATTTTAAAAGATATGGACTCCCTAGTTATAGGACCTGGTTTTTCAACTGGCGAGTGGCAAGAAAAAGTATTAATAGATTGCCTTTTAACTTTTGAAAACCCACTTGTTATTGATGCAGATGGTTTAAATATTTTATCTAAAAATATGGATCTTTTAAATAAAAGAAACAACAAGACCATACTTACCCCCCACCCAGGTGAAATGGCTAGGTTGTTAAATACAAGTGTCCTTGAAATTCAAAATAAGAGGGAATTTTACGCTAAAGAACTTTCAAACAAGTACAATTTAATTTGTGTATTAAAGGGTCACCAGACAATTGTAACTGATGGGGTAAGCTTATATGTAAACACAAGTGGCAACCCTGGCATGGCTACAGGAGGGTCGGGAGATGTCCTAGCAGGTGTAATAGGAAGCCTTATAAACCAAGTTGAGGACCCCTATGAGGCTTGTGTTCTAGGAGTTTATCTTCATGGATTAGCTGGAGATATAGCTAAAGATGAAAAGGGCGAATATGGAATGCTAGCTTCAGACATTGTAGATGCTATTCCACAAGCAATAAAGTTTATAGTAGAAAATTAGCATCTACTTGTTAAATACAACCTATTAGGAGTATAATATAGGTAATAAAAACTAAGGAGGTACCCATGGATTTTTTATCAAATGTAAGGCCAACTTACTTGGAAATTAACTTAGACAACTTGGCACATAATTTTAGGGAAATAGAAAGACTTGTAAAAAAAGATACCCTAGTAATGCCTATAATAAAGGCAAATGCCTATGGGCATGGTTCTATGGAACTTGCAAACTTATATAAGGAGATGGGGGTAAAGAAACTAGGAGTATCCTTATTAAATGAGGGTCTAGAACTTAGAAAAGCAGGTATAGAAGGACAAATTTTAATATTAAATTATACCCCAAGCTTTCAAATGAACCTTGTAGTAGAATATAACCTAACTCAAACTATTTATAGGTTAGAAGATGCCATAGCCCTATCTAATGAAGCTAAAAAAGCAAATAAAAGCATGAAGATTCATATAAAGATAGATACAGGGATGAGTAGACTTGGATTTTTGCCAAATCAAGAATCTGTAGAAGAAATTAAAAAGATTAGGGATTTAGAAAATATTGAAGTAGAGGGTATATACACTCATTTTGCCAAGGCGGATGAAGAAGATAAGTCCTTTACTAAAACCCAATACGAAAGATTTACCCACATGGTAAGTGAATTAGAAAAAAATGGGGTGGATATACCAATCAAACATGTATCTAATTCAGCTGCTATAATTGACCTTCCTGAATACAATTTAGATATTGTTCGACCAGGTATAATTCTTTATGGTTATTATCCATCAGATGAAGTTATGAAAGATAGGATTGATTTAAAACCTGCTATGACCCTAAAGGCCCTTATTTCAAATATAAAGACTGTGCCTAAAGATACTGGAATTAGTTACGGCCACTTATTTACTACAAAAAAAGAGTCAAAGATAGCAACAGTTCCCATAGGATATGCAGATGGTTACACAAGAATCTTAACAGGAAAAGCCGAAGCTTATGTAGGAGATAAGAGGGTCCCTATAGCTGGGAAAATTTGTATGGACCAATTAATGTTAGATATAACAGGTTTAGAGGACCTTAAAGTAGGAGATCAAGTAGTATTTTTTGGAGTAGGAAATCCATCCTACCCTCATGTAGATGAAGTGGCAAAAAAACTTGGTACAATTAACTATGAAATTATATGTATGATGGGTAGAAGACTTCCTAGGGTATATATAAAACAAGGAAAAGTTATAAAAACATTAGATTATTTGCTTGATTAGTTAATGAATTGTTGACAGGCTTTTTAATATAAGGATATAATAAAATAAACCTAGTAATTCTCTAAGGAATGAATAAGGGGGGGTTAAAAAATGAGCATAAGAGAGGTAAAGCTCCCTATGGTTATCGAAGATAACCTTGAGTTGTTTGATAAGGTCGTAGCCCTATGCCATAAAAGCGAGTTTCGTTGTAGTAAGTATAAGGAGTTTATGAAGGGCTATCTGGATGTAAATGAATTAAATATAAGTCTTTCTGAAATAGGCTTAGCAGAAGATATAAACGACTTGGTTGGCTATGAGAATAGATTGGAGACTGAATATCTATGATAGTTAAACGAGGAGACTTATATTATGCTGATCTAAGTCCCGTGATTGGTTCTGAGCAAGGTGGTGTGCGGCCGGTTTTGATTATACAAAACGATGTGGGTAATAAGTATAGCCCCACGGTAATTGTATCTGCCATCACCTCTCAAATCAACAAAGCAAAACTTCCTACACATATAGAAATAAATGCGCAGGATTTTGGACTGCCTAAAGATTCAGTTGTTTTACTTGAACAAATTAGAACCATAGATAAAAAAAGACTTAGAGAAAAAATAGGGAAATTCGATGATGAACTTATGAGGAGCATTGATGATGCCCTTAAAATAAGCGTCGGATTGGGGAATTTTTAAAATTCTACATACATAGGAATACTAGGAAAAAAGCAGGATAAAAGGTAAGCATGTAACTTAATGCTTATTTTTTTTGTGTGAGTATAGTATAATGAAATATGGTAAGTTTAAACATTTATAAAAAAACTACAAGGGGTGTTTTATATGAAACTTAAAAAGAGTATTTTAGCCTTAATCCTAATAGGCCTTTTGCTAACTTCTGGAATAGTATTCTCCGAGCCAGGTAGCGAATCTGACCCAGTAATTTCTCTTAGTTATTTAAATATAAAGTTAGATGAACTAAAGGGTTACATAGATGAAAAAACTAAAAACATTGGATCAAAAGACCCAAATAGTAGTGGAGAGGGTCTATTAGTTGTGGAGCTTCAAAATGGACAAAGGATTATTGGAAAAAGTGGAACGGAGTTTATTAAAAGAAGTGGTAATGCAACTGCTATAGTCTCACCTAATGGTGGTTTGTCTGATGTTACTGCAGGGGTAGATATTGGGGAAGGAAAACAAATACCTGATAACCACTTACTTATTATCCCCAGAGATGATGGTAGGGGGATGTATGTTACAAAGGATAAGACATTTATATTAGTGCGGGGAGCTTACAATATTCAATAAGGTATTTTAAAATGGAGGGTATTATATATGGACAAAAAAATAACGGTTATAGGATTGGGTTATATAGGACTACCAACAGCGGCAGTAATTGCTAAAAAGGGTTTAAATGTTATGGGCTATGATGTTAATAAAAGGGTGATAGACTCCCTTAACAAGGGAGAAATTATCATTGAAGAGCCAGGCTTAGAAGAATTGGTCAAGGAAGTAGTAAAAGATGGCCGTTTACGTGGTATAAGCAACTTTGAAAAGAGCGATGTTTTTATTATTGCGGTGCCTACTCCAATAAAAGAAGACAAGACAGCTGATATAACCTATGTAAAAATGGCAGTTGAAGCCATAGTTCCATTTTTAGAAAAAGGTAATATTGTAGTTTTAGAGTCCACCTCCCCTCCAGGGACCACAGAGGATATTATTGGGCCAATTTTAGAGAAAACTGGCCTTGTAGTTGGAGAAGACTTATACCTAGCCCACTCTCCAGAGAGAGTTCTCCCTGGGAAGATAATCCAAGAATTAGTTGAAAACGATAGGATTATTGGGGGTATTAATGAAAAATCAACACAATTAGTAAAAGAAGTTTATGAAATATTTGTTGAAGGAAAAATCTATACAACAGATTCAAAAACAGCTGAAATGACAAAATTAATGGAAAATACTTATAGGGATGTTAATATTGCCCTAGCTAATGAACTAGCAATCCTATCAGAAAACATGGGGGTTAATGCTTGGGATGTAATTAATTTTGCAAACAAACACCCTAGGGTAAACTTACACCAACCTGGTCCTGGAGTAGGAGGACATTGTATTGCAGTTGATCCTTGGTTTGTAATAGAAAATCAACCTCAAGCAAAGCTAATTAGACAGGCAAGAGAAATAAACGATAATACCCCCTCTAGGGTAATGAAGAAAATAGAGTCTTTAATGGAAACCAAGAATGGCAAGTTAACCATTCTTGGTTTGACCTATAAACCAGATGTAGATGACACAAGAGAAAGTCCCATCATAAAGCTTATAGATATGCTATTAATAGAAAGCCAATATGAGTTAGCCCTTCATGACCCCCATGCAAAAAAAGATATATTTAAATACAAGGACCTCCTAGTTGAGGATATAGAAGATGCAGTAAAGAACTCTGAATTAATAGTTTTAGGAGTAAACCACTTAGACTATAAAAATTTAGATTTTAAAAAAATTGGTAAACTTATGAAGAACAAGCTTGTATATGATACTAGGAATTTTTTAAATGAAAAAGACTTGTTAGAGAATGGCTTTAAAGTAAATATTATTGGTAGGGGTTAGGTATGAATAAGGTTTTAATAATAGCAAATGAGTTTCCTCCCATGGGAGGGGCAGGGGTGCAAAGGACTACTAAGTTTGTAAAATACCTAAGAGAATTTAACTTTGAACCAATCGTAGTAACAAAGGAACATAAGGGAGGCTTATCTGATAAGACCCTACTTGAGGATATACCAAAAGATGTTAAAATATATTCATTAAAAGCCTACGACTTTATAAATAGGACTGGGATTTTAAAGCTCCCTATGAAATTTATTGGGACTAGAATCCTATCTCCTGATTCAGAGTTTTTTTGGTACTACTTCAATAGGGATAGGGTCTTAGAAATAATAAAAAAAGAAAAAATTAGTTTAATATATACAACATCCTTCCCCTACAGCTCTCACTTAATGGGCTTATATTTAAGAAAAAACTTATCTGATATTAGGTGGGTGGCAGATTTTAGGGATGAGTGGACAAATAACCCCTACCATAGGGATAGCTTTTTCAAAAGGTTAAAATTTAAAGGTGAAAAGAAAAAGGAATTAGAAGTTACTAAAACTTGCGATTATTTTATTACTAATACCCCCTTGATGTTAGAAGGCTTTATAAAAGATAATAAAGACTTAGAAAAGAAATCTACCTTTATACCAAATGGTTATGATGAAGATGACTTTAGTCAGGCCATAGACAAAAGGGATGGGAAGGATAAGTTTGTTATAACATATACAGGGTCCTTATATGGGCGGAGGAATTTAGATGAATTCTTAGATGGTTTAAAACTTGCAATTGATGGAGGAAAACTTGACAAGAAAAAGCTTGAAATAAGGATAGTTGGAAATATTTATGATAAGGTTATAGATGCTTATTCAAAAGCTTATGATTTAGAAGGAAATATTAAGTCCTATGGTTACCTTGCCCATAGGGAAAGTATACAAATGTTATTTAATTCAGATATAATCTTATTGGTTATAGGTAAGGGTAAGGGGTCAAGGAATTTTTATACAGGTAAAATATTTGAATATATTAGAGCAAATAGGCCAATTCTAGCTATTGTACCAGAAGATGGAGTGGCAGCTGATGTTATAAGAGAAACTAAAACTGGCCTTGTGGTAGACCCAGAAGATATTAGGGGGATATCAGATGCCCTAACTTCTTATTACAAAGCTTGGGAAAGGGATTCAATAGACCACAATAAGGATGATTCTCAAATAAAAAAATACAGCAGGAAAGCACAAACAAAAAAACTTGCAGAAATATTTGCATCTGAACTTAATTTATTAAAACGAGGAGACTAAGATGAAAAGAAAGTGGAACTGGATAGATACGGCTATAGTCCTAGTAATAATTTTAGGGATTGTAGGATTTTTAAATAGGGATAAGTTATTAAACAAGTCTGATAGCGGGGTTTCAAATAAAAGAGAGATACTTATTACTGTTGAAGCTAAGGAATTAACAGAAGATGTGGTAAAAGAACTAAAAGTGGGAGATAAGATATTTTCTCAGTATAGGCTGCAAGATGCAGAAATTGTTGATTATTCAATTAGAAAAAGCTTAAAAACTCAAGTTGGACCAGATGGTAAAATGAAATCCTTTGAGGATGAATATGAAAGCACCCTCCTAGCTTATATAAAAGCTAATGCTATTAGTTCAGGCCCCTACATAGACCTAGGTGGGCAAGAAATAAAGGTAGGACTTAGTTTTATCCTTAAAACAACTGATTTTGAAGTCCTAAGTGAGATAAAGCATATAGAGGTGGCAAAATGAAAATAATAAATAAAGAAGGTAAGTTATTTAATAAAATAAATATTTTAGATTTTATTTTTATACTCGCCATTGTATTTTTGATATTCTTATCATCTATTAAAATTATGGGTAAAGAATTACAAGACATTGGTTCAAGCGCAGAGAATGTAAAGGTTGAATTTTCCGCTTCAATTTTAATGGATGCAGGCTACTTAGATGTAATAAAAGAAGGAGATAGGATAGGAGAAGTTAAACAATATCTTGACTCCTATATCAAAGAAGTCCAGATAGAACCTGTATACTCAACTAATTTAAACTTTAATGGAGAGAAGGTAGTTTCTGTTGATCCTTCTATGGAAGTAGCAAATATAATTGTATCTGGAGATATGCTATATGATAATATGAGCTATAAATTGGGGAACCAAGAGCTTAGACAGGGTAAGATTATATTTATAGAATCGGACTTTTACAGGTTAAAAGGACAAATTAACTGGATTAAGGTTGTGAAATAGGATGGAATTAAAGAAAACACTTAAGACTAGTCTTATAATTGGATTATTTTCTAAGCTAAAAGACCTAGCAAAACATAGCTTGATTTTTAACGTATCTATAGATAAAGACAAGAAGGGTAGAGAGTACAGGTCCTTTAAAGAATCTAGCCTTTTCTTTTCTGCCCTACTTAAGCTAGATGAAGTCATCAGAAATTTTGAAAAAAAGATACACAAAGGTCTTTTAAGTAGTAAGCTAACAGGAAACTTATTTAAGGCTTTATTTTCAGAAAAAGAAAAAAGCATAAATTTACAAAGTTCAAGTATCCTACTAAGAAAAGTAGGAATGAGACAAGGTATAAAGTGGAATCAAGTATTAGTACTCTTACCTACCCTCTATGTTTTGTTAGATTACCTTATTAGGAGACTTCCAATAATAAATAGGTTTGGGTCGGTATGGGATGAAATCCTCCTTATCCTACTTCTTTTAGTTTTAATTTTTAAAAGAATAGAAAGTGGGGGTAAAATCCGTTTCAACTTTACACCCATGGACCTTCCAATAATCATATATATTATTTTAGGGATAAGTCATGTTTTAATAAAGGCCCCAGATTTGGGGATTGCTATAGAAGGCTTTAGGTCAGTTTTCCAACATATCCTATGGTACTTTATATTTACCCAATATATTAGGACAATTAAGGACTCAGAGGTAGTTATAAATGGAATTTTAACCCTAGGACTTTTTTTGGGAGTCCATGCAGTTTACCAGTACCTTGCTAAGGTACCTATGCCTGGAAACTGGGTAGATACAGCTGAAAATATATCTACACGGGCATTTTCTATTATTGGCAGCCCAAACATACTTGGAGTAATTTTTGTATTATTTATCCCTATGGGGATTTCTATGTTTTTAAGGAAAAAGCAAAAGTTTCAAAGGTTATTTTATGCAGCATCAACCTTATTTATGACAGGGGGCTTATTGTTTACCATGTCAAGAGGAGCTTGGCTGGCTTTTGCGTTTGCAATGGCTATATTTACCATTGGCCTAGTTCCAAGGTTAATAGTACCCTTTGCAGGCCTAGGCGCTTCCTTTGTACTCTTTGGGGGAGCTTTAAGTGAAAGGCTTTTATATATGCTTTCACCAGTTTATTTAATGAAATCAGCTGCAGGGGGGAGACTCTATAGGTGGGCAATTGGACTAGAGCTTTGGCGTAAAAACAAAGTCTTTGGGGTTGGTTTGGGCCGATATGGGGGAGCTGTAGCTATGAATAACAATTTAACCCCCTTTTACTTAGACAATTATTACCTGAAGACCCTAACAGAAATGGGGATTTATGGTATAGGGGCCCTGGTCTTTTTAATTCTTTCTTTTGTTGTTTTTGCCATTAAAATTGTTAGGACAAGTAAGACCTATTCACATAAGATAATGGCTATGGGTATTTTTTCTGGAGCCATGGGAGTCTTAGCCCAAAACTTTGTTGAAAATATTTTTGAAGTACCAGCAATGGTTACTTATTTTTATTTAGCCATAGCCCTATTAAATTCCTATGCAAATGAAAAGGATGTTGTTTAATATGCAAAGAGAAGGAAAAAAACTAAAAGTATTACACTTAATAAGTGGTGGAGACACTGGAGGTGCAAAAACTCATATATCTGCCCTCTTAAAGGGACTAAATAAAATGATTGATGCAAAAATCATATGTTTTATTGAAGATACCTTTTATGAAGACCTTTATCAGGCAGGGGTTCCTATAAAAGTTTTTAAGCAAAAGACCAGGTCTGACCTATCTGTTATTAAAAGATTAGTTGAGGAAATACAAAAAGAAGATTACGATATCATCCACTGCCATGGGGCAAGGGCTAATTTTATTGCTGTTTTTATTAAATGGAGGGTGAAAAAGCCCTTTGTTACAACCATTCACAGTGACTATAAGTTAGATTTTAAGGATAACTTTTATAAAAGGTGGGTTTACACTAGCTTAAATCAAGTATCCCTTAAGGTCTTCGATTATTATATAGGAGTTTCCCACCAATTTAGGGATATGTTAATTGAAAGAGGTTTTAAAAGGGATAAGATTTTTGTAACTTACAATGGGATAGATCCATATAATGTAGAGGACCACCTAGATAAGGAAAGTTTTTTAAAAAGGCATAAGATAGATTATAGGGGTCAAGTAATAGTTGGAATCCTAGCTAGGCTAGATGAAATAAAAGACCACAAGACCTTTATAGAAGCTGCCAGACTTGTACTAGAAGAAGAAGATGCCCTGTTTTTAATTGCTGGTGAAGGGGCAGATGAAGAAAACCTAAAAGAAATAGTAGTTAACTATGGGCTAGAGGATAAAATCAAGTTTATTGGATTTGTTAAAGACCCCTACTCATTTTTAAATGCTATAGATATAAATACTCTTACTTCAATTAGTGAGAGCTTTCCCTATGTCATTTTAGAAGGGGCTAAAATGAAAAAGCCAATTATCTCTACAGAAGTAGGAGGTATTAACCGCCTTGTTACTGATGGAGAAAGTGGATATTTAATTCAAGTTGGAAACAGTGCAGTTTTAAAAGATAAGCTTTTGAACCTTATAAGAAACAAAGACCTAAGACACGCTATGGGGGAGAATTTATTTAAGGCCGTTGAAGATAAGTATTCCTATGATGCAATGGCTAAATCTCATTTAGAAATTTATAATAATATTTTAAACAAGGGACCCTATATCCTTATGAGTGGGTATTTTGGTTTTGACAATAGCGGGGATGATGCAATTTTAACAGCTATTGTAAAGGATATCTTAAACTTTAATCCAAAGGCAAGGGTCAAGGTCTTATCAAAAGATCCAGATAAGACAGAAAAACTTTGTCCTGTAAGTGCTGCTAATAGGTTTAAGTTAAGTGATGTTATTAGGAGTTTAAGGGCTACTGATATATTAGTTAGCGGGGGAGGGAGTCTCTTACAGGATGTTACATCTACTAGGTCACTCTTTTATTACCTAGCCCTAATGAAACTAGCCCTTCTATACAATAAACCTGTTATGGTATATGCAAATGGTATAGGCCCTGTTAATAAACCCTTTAATAGGAAACTAGTAAAATGGATTTTAAATAAAGTAGACTTTATAAGTCTTAGGGATGAAGATTCAAGAATTTGCTTAGAAGAAATGGGAGTTAAAAATAAGAATATTAAGGTTACTGCTGATCCTGTCTTTACTCTTCTAGCAGCTCCTTTAACAAGGGTTAATAGAATTTTTGAAAATGAAAATATAAAAAGAGATAGACCCCTTGTTGGAGTTTCAATCAGACATTGGAAAAATGATGAATTACTAATAGAAGAACTTGCAAAGGCAATTAATACTATAATACTTAGTAAAAATATAAATGTAGTCTTAATACCCATGCATTATCCAGAAGACTTAAAAATTAGCCAAGCCCTTATAGATAGGGTCAATAACCCTAATTGCCACTTGCTCCAGGCCAAATACACGGTAGAAGACTTGATGGGGGTTATAGGGGAGTTAAAATTAATGGTTGCTATGAGACTTCATTCTCTTATATATGCAGCAACCCAAATTACTCCCATGTTGGGCTTAGTATATGACCCAAAGGTTGAGAGTTTATTAAAAGAGTTAGAAGTTCCCTATAAGTTATCTGTAGATGATATTAGTAAAGATAAATTTATAGAAGTATTTGACCAGGCTTGGGAAAATTTAGAAAATATTAAGGAAGTTGTAGGAACAAAGGAAGTAAATTTAAAAGCCTTAGCTTATGAGAATATAGAAACTATATTTAAAATTATAGGGAAGTGAGAAAATGCCTGAAAAAGTAAATATATTTGGTGTAGAAATTCAAAACATAAGTTTAAAAGACTTAATTAATAACTTAAAAACCCACCTTAAAGAAAAAGACCAAGTCTCTATATTTACGCCAAATACAGAGATTGTAATGCAGGCTAAAAAGTCAAAAGAAGAGCTTGATATACTTAATACTGCCACCTATACAATCCCAGATGGGATAGGTCTTATATATGGGGCTAAACTAAGGGGGATAGACCTAAAAGAGAGGGTAACTGGATTTGATACATCTATGGCCTTATTGGATATAGCAAATGAAAATTCATATGGCCTCTATCTTTTAGGAGGCAAGGAGGGGGTAGGGGAGAAGGCTGTTGAAGCTTTAAGAATAAGCCACCCTCAAATAAGAATTGCGGGCTACCACCATGGCTACTTTAAGGGTAGTCATGTGGGAGTAGAAGATAGCGAAGAAGAAAAAAAGATTATAGATGAAATAAAGATAAATAAAACCAACATCTTATTTGTAGGATTTGGTTTTCCAAGACAAGAAAAGTGGATTAATGATAATATTTATAAAACAGGGGTAAATATAGCTATAGGCAATGGGGGTGTAATAGATATCCTAGCAGGCGATGCTAAAAGAGCTCCCAATATTTTTATCAAACTGGGTCTTGAATGGTTATACAGGCTAATTATGAACCCATCTCGCATAAAAAGACAAATCGTCCTGCCTTTATTTATAATTCAAGTTTTAATAAATAAAAAATCAATAAGTAAAATAAATTAGGAGGAATGTTTATGAATATCGATCAGTTAACTATCAATGCTATAAGAATGTTATCTGTAGAAGGAGTACAAAAAGCTAACTCAGGTCACCCTGGCATGCCACTTGGAGCAGCCCCTATGGCCTATGCCCTTTGGTCTAAACAGATGAATCACAATGGTAAAAATCCACACTGGGTAAACAGGGATAGGTTTGTTTTATCAGCTGGCCATGGGTCTATGCTAATTTATTCCCTTTTACACTTGTTTGACTATGGCTTATCAATAGAAGATTTAAAAGACTTCCGACAGTCAGGGAGCAAGACCCCAGGCCATCCAGAGTATGGTCACACTAAAGGGGTAGAGGCAACTACAGGTCCCCTAGGCCAAGGCTTTGCAAATGCCGTAGGTATGGCTATGGCAGAAGCCCACCTTGCTGCTAGGTTTAATAAGGATGATATAAATATAATTGACCACTACACATATGTAATTTGTGGGGATGGGGACTTAATGGAGGGAATAAGTAACGAAGCAGCATCCCTTGCAGGCAGCCTAAGCTTAAACAAGCTTATAGTTTTATATGATTCCAATTCAATTTCAATAGAAGGAAGTACTGACCTTGCTTTTACAGAAAATGTTAGAGAAAGATTTAAAGGCTTAGGCTGGAATACCCTACTAGTTGAAGATGGAAATGACATTCTTGCTATTGAAGATGCAATTAAAGAAGCAAAGGGTAATAAAGATAAGCCTACATTAATTGAAGTTATAACAAATATAGGTTATGGAACTGAAAAACAAGACTCTGCTTCAGCCCATGGGGAGCCTCTAGGTGACCATAATATGAATGTCCTTAAAGATAATTTAAAATGGGAAGACCAAGCCTTTATTCTACCTAAGGAAGTAAGAGACCATATGGCTAAGTTAATTAAATTAGGAGAAGAAAAAGAGCAAAGATGGAATGACTTGTTGAAAAAATATAAAGAATCATATAAAAGTGATTGGGAAGAATTAAATGTTTGGTTAGAGAATAAACCGCCTATGGAATATTTAGACTCTGAAGACTTTTGGACCTTTGAAAAAGATGAAGCAACTAGGGCAAGTTCAGGGACAATAATTAACAGGCTAGCTGATAAGGTACCTAACTTATTTGGAGGCTCAGCTGACCTTGCACCTTCAAACAAAACTAATATGAATAAGAGGGAGTCTTTTTCTAAAGATAATTACAAGGGATCAAATATTCACTTTGGAGTAAGGGAACATGCTATGGGAGCTGCCCTAAATGGGATGGCCCTTCATGGTGGAGTTAAGCCTTATGGGGGGACCTTCTTTATATTTTCAGATTATATGAAACCAGCAATGAGGTTAGCTTCTCTTATGGAGCTTCCTATAACCTATGTCCTAACCCATGACAGTATAGGAGTTGGGGAAGATGGACCAACCCACCAACCAATAGAGCAACTAGCAATTTTTAGGGCTCAACCTAATTTTATTACCTTTAGACCAGCAGATGCTAGGGAAACAGCAGCAGGTTGGTATATTGCAATGACCAGTGAAAAGACACCTGTGGGCCTAGTCTTAACTAGGCAAAACCTACCCCTATTAGAAGGTACAGGTAAAGATGCCCTTAAAGGTGGATATATTTTAAAGAAAGAGGAAAATGATTTGCAAATTATACTCTTATCCTCAGGCTCAGAAGTAGAATTAATATACAAGGCAGCAAAAGAGCTTGAAGAAAAGGGTATAGGGGCAAGAGTTGTTAGTATGCCTTCATGGGACTTATTTGAAACTCAAAGTAATGACTACAAAAAAGAAGTCCTACCTGATAATATAAGAAAGAGACTAGCCGTTGAAGCAGCTTCTACTTTCGGTTGGGAAAGGTATACAGGTTTAGATGGAAAAGTAATAGGCTTAGATAGGTTTGGAGCATCAGGGCCAGCAGGAGAATTATTTGAAGAATTTGGCTTTTCTGTTTCAAATGTATTAGAAGAAGCTTTAAAATTAATAGGTTGATATTTAAAAAAAGTAGGTTTAAACCTACTTTTTTTGTATAAGATGAATTATTTGATAAAAAATAAATTAATGTTTGCATATGAATATTTACTATGGTAAAATGAGAATTAACAATATTAAATAAATAGGAGGTAGTATAATGCAAAATAAGAGATTAGTAATGATACCTGGACCTACTCCGGTAGTTAGATCAATTCAGGATCAAATGGGAAGAGAAACTGTAGCTTTTGGTGATCCAGGTTTTGTTAAAGATTTCAAAGAAGTAATACAAGATCTTAAAACTTTATGGGGAACTACGGGAGAAGTATTTGTAATAGCAGGCTCAGGCACACTTATGATGGAAATGGCTATAGCAAACACACTTAAATCTGGAGATAACTTATTAATAGTATCTAATGGATTCTTTGGTGATAGGTTTAACACTTTTGTATCACAAAAGGGAGTTAATGTTGATGTAATTAGTGCTGAATGGGGCAAGGTTGTTCCAGCTAGTGAAATTGAAGCAAAATTAAAAGAAAAATCCTACCAAGCAATAACAGTAAGTCACGTTGATACTTCAACAGGTGCTGTTGCCCCTCTTGATGAAATTTCTAAAGTAATGAAAAACTTCCCAGACACTATTTTTATAGTTGATGGTGTAGCTGCAACAGCAGGAGAAAGAGAATATGTTGATGCTATGGGAATCGATATCCTATTAACAGGTTCACAAAAAGCTTTTGGTGTAGCTCCAGGACTTGGAATGCTTTGGGCAAGTGAAAAAGCTATGGAAAGAAGAGCTAGCCTAGGTAAAATTCCAGAGTACTATGCTGACTTTGACAGATGGTTACCAATAATGCAAGACCCTGGTAAGTACTTTGCAACTCCAGCAGTAAACATGATTTGGGCTCTACAAGAATCAATTAGGATAATAAAAGAAGAAGGTTTAGAAAATAGGTATGAAAGACATATAAAAAATGCTAAAGCAATGAGAAGTGCCTTGGAAGCAATGGGCTTTTCAATCTTAGCAGATGAAGGAAACCGTGCGGTTACTTTATCATGTGTTCTTTACCCAGAAGGATTTGACGATTTAAAATTCAGAACTATCCTAGCAGAAGAAGGAGCTCAAGTAGCAGGTGGACTTGCAGCATATGCTGGTAAGATGTTTAGAATAGGACATATGGGTAATATTGACCAACACGACCTAGTTTCAGCAGTAGCAGCAATTGAAAGAACTTTATTTAAAATGGATGTAGATGTTTTAGGTAAAGGTCTAGCAGCCCTTCAAAAAGGATTAGTATAATAAAGGTATTTAAAAGCAAAAATTAAGATATGGACCTATTCAATAAATTGGATAGGTCCATTTTTAATTTATATATTTTTGCTAATATCTTAACGTAGGGATGGACGACTCTGTCCATCCGCAAACCATGCTAGAGTTTAATAAAGATTTAAATTTTAAAGAGAAAATCATTCAAATTTAAGATATAAATATCCATTTTAATTTATATATTTTTGCTAATATCTTAACGTAGGGATGGACGACTCTGTCC
>CAZSLV010000026.1:0-22879 GCA_964607545.1 uncultured Gudongella sp.
ACAAGAGCAAATGAAGACATGGAGAAAATACATGATAGAATGCCTCTTATAATAAAAAAGGAAGACGAAGCCTTGTGGTTGAGTACTAATAATCTTTCTGAAAGTAAGTTAATATCCTTGCTTATTCCCTATAAATACCCACTTTTAATAGAATAAAAAAAGACTTGCTTTTTCTATTTAAAGAGTATACAATGAAAAGCATATTAAATTTTTATAAAAGGAGGTCTTAATCTTGAAGATAAAAGATCTAATCAAGAGCCAACGGAAGTTAGTTTCCAGCAATGAAAACAAGACTTCCAAAAGTCTAAGGATGTTCCAACTATTATAGCCAACAAATTTAAATATAATAGGAGGAATAAAAAATGAAAAAACAAATAGCTTTATTATTAACAATGGTGGTATTACTAGTAACTTTAGCAGGGTGTGCAAGTTCTGATAATGCACAAGCAACAAGTAAGATGGAAGATATAAAGGCAGCGGGAAAACTTGTATTAGGAACTGCAGCAGACTATCCCCCTTATGAATTCCACAAGGAAATTGATGGTAAAGATGAAATAGTAGGCTTTGATATTGAAATAGCAAAAGCAATTGCTAATTCAATGGGGGTTGAACTTGAAATTGTCGATATGAAATTTGACGGACTCTTACCAGCACTAGTTACAGGTGATATAGACCTTATTGTGGCAGGCATGGTTGCTACAGAAGAAAGAAAAGAATCTGTAGATTTTTCTATACCTTACTATGTAGCCCAGCAAAGATTCATTGTTAAAAAAGATAACGCACAAAAGCTTACTACACCAGCTGATTTTGAAGGGTTGAAAATTGGGGCTCAAAAGGCTACTATTCAAGAAGACATAGCAATGGATAAATTTGCTTCTTCAGAATACATTGGTTTAAGTAAGATTACCGACCTTATACTTGAGTTAAAAAACAATAAGATAGATGGCCTTATCCTAGCAGAACCAGTGGCAAAGGCTTATGTAAGTCAAAATTCCGACTTGTTTTTAGCAGAAGAAATCTTAGGTCAAGAAGATGGAGTTGCCATAGCTATTAAAAAAGACAATGAGGACTTTGTAGAAGAAATAAACACCATCCTAGGTAAATTAATTGAAGATGGAAGTGTAGAAAAGTTTATAGCTGATGCAACAGCTTTAGCAGATGAATAAGATATTCCCCAGCAAAAGAGACGATGACTCTCTTTTGCTTTTTTATTTTTTAAGATGAGATTAGAGGAGGATTAATTTGGAGGCAATTTTAGATTTTTTTTCAAAAGAAGCTTTATTTCTTGCAAAGTATTATAAGTTTTATATAAATGGGACTCTGATTACTTTAAGCGTAAGTTTTTTTGGGGTTTTATTTGGTACCATATTAGGTATTGTATTGAGCTTAATGAAACTATCAAAGTATAAAATTTTAAAGGGTTTTTCTACTGCCTATATTGAATTAGTAAGGGGGACCCCCCTTTTAGTTCAACTTTATATAGTTTATTATGGCCTACCTATGCTTTTGCCATTTGAGTTAAGTAGAATTACAGCAGGGACTATAGCAGTACTACTAAATAGTGCAGCTTATGTGGGAGAAATCATAAGGGCTGGGATTCTTTCAATAGATAGGGGACAGATGGAGGCTGCCAGGTCCTTAGGGATGAAACATTGGACAGCCATGTGGTATATCATAATACCCCAAGCTTTTAAAAATATCCTACCAGCCCTAGGTAATGAATTTATAGTTTTAATAAAGGAATCTGCAATAATTTCTATAGTTGGAATTCATGATATCATGTATAACACAGATACCATAAGGGGGATTTCATTTAAGCCCTTTGGTCCATTAATCTATGCTGCTATAATTTACTTTATTATAACCTTTACCCTGTCTAAGTTATTAGGAATATTTGAAAGGAGATTACGAGCCGGTGATCAATACAATTAATTTAAATAAAAAATTTGGTGAATTACATGTACTAAAAGATATAAATGAGCATATAGAAGAAGGAGAAGTTGTGGTTGTAATTGGGCCTAGTGGGTCAGGGAAAAGTACATTCTTAAGGTGCCTGAACTTACTAGAAGAGCCAACTAGCGGGGAAATAATTTTCCAGGGTATATCTATAGTAGATAAAAAAAATGATATAAATAAACAAAGGGAAAAAATGGGAATGGTTTTTCAACAATTTAACCTTTTTCCCCATATGACCATATTAGAAAATATAACTCTTTCTCCCATTAAGGTAAAGGGTATAAGTAAGGAAGAAGCTACTGACACTGCCATGTCTTTGCTTAAAAGGATAGGGCTAGAAGAAAAGGCCCACACTTACCCTAACCAGCTATCGGGAGGGCAAAAACAAAGAATTGCTATTATAAGGGCCCTGGCTATGTCACCTCTAGTTATGCTCTTTGATGAACCAACCTCTGCTCTTGATCCAGAGATGGTTGGAGAAGTATTGGAGTTAATGAAAGAATTAGCTCGTGAAGGAATGACTATGGTTGTAGTAACCCACGAAATGGGCTTTGCAAAAGAAGTTGGTTCAAGGGTCATATTTATGGATGAGGGCAGGATGGTAGAACAAGGTAAGCCAGAAGAATTTTTCAACAATCCTCAAAACACTAGAACACAAGAGTTTTTAAGAAAAATATTAGTATAGTAAAAAGTCTTAGGCTTTTCTTATGAAAGAAAGTCTTGGGCTTTTTTCGTTTGTAGTTTGTAACCTACATATAGTATAATAATAGGGATAGGGAGTATTAAAAATCTTAAAATTATTTGTTTAATCTTGGCTTTAACTATATATTATTTTGATTACAAAATAAGTAGTATCTTAGAAAAATTAAGGGGGAAGTAAAGAATGGTTAATGACAAAATCAAAGCTCTAAGGGAATTAATGAAGAAAAACGGACTTACATCTTACATGGAACCAACGGGAGATCCTCATAGTTCAGAATATGTGGCAGACTATTACAAGGGTAGAGAATTTTTAACAGGTTTTACTGGATCAGCTGGGGTTGCTATAGTAACCATGGATAAGGCAATCCTTTGGACTGACGGAAGGTATTTTATTCAAGCAGAAGCACAACTTAAGGGGAGTGAATTTGACCTATACAAAATGAACACCAAGGGTTATCCTAGTCCAACACAATGGCTAGAAGAAAACCTAAAAGAAGGTGACCAGCTAGGAATAAATCAATTAATCGTATCTGCAGAAACATTAGAGAATTTAAGAAATGTACTTTCAAAAAAAGGTGCTTTACTTACTCCAACTAAGGACTTACTTGATGAAATATGGTTAGACAGGCCAAGTTTACCTAAAAAAGAAATTTTCAAATTAGAAATTAAATACACAGGAAAATCTGTGGAAGATAAATTAAAAGAAGTTAGAGAAGACTTAAAAAAAGATGAAATAGATTATTTTCTCCTTTCTAGTCTGGATGATATAGCCTGGTTATTTAATATAAGGGGAGGGGATGTGACCTATACCCCAGTTGTAATGTCTTATGCATTAGTTTCACAAAACACAGCCAATTTATATATTGATAAAAACAAGGTTTCAAAGACCATTGAAGAAGACTTAAAAAATCAAGGTGTCTTAATATATAATTATGAAGAAATAAAAGACCATGTAGAAAAAATTAAGGAAGACTCTACAATAATTTTAAATAAAAAGAGAACCAATGCCTGGATTTACTCTGCTATTTCTAATTCTATTAAAGTAATAGATAAACCCGATATAACAGAAGGGCTAAAGGGTAAGAAAAACAAAACAGAACTAGAAAACTTAAAAAAAGCTTATATAAAAGATGGGGTAGCCCTGACAAAGTTTTTTTATTGGATAGAAGATCAAATTAAAAAGATAGAAATTAATGAACTAAGTGCAGCAGAAAAACTCCTTGAATTAAGACAAGAACAAGAAGGTTTTATTGAACCTAGCTTTAGTACTATTTCTGCCTATGGGCCTAATGGGGCAATGATGCACTACTTTGCAAGTAAAGATTCCTTTTCAATATTAAAAGAAAGAGGCTTTTACTTACTTGACTCAGGAGGCCAGTACTTTAATGGGACAACTGATATAACAAGGACCATATCATTGGGAATGCCTACAGATGAGGAAAAGAAAGACTTCACCCTTGCCTTAAAGGGTCATATAAATTTAATTTCAGCAAAATTCCTAGAGGGTACATCAGGCCATGCCCTAGACGTTCTAGCAAGACACCCCCTATGGCAAGAAGGAATAGACTATAAGAGTGGCACTGGCCACGGGGTAGGCTACCTACTGGGTGTTCATGAGGGTCCCCATAGGATTGCAACCCTGCCTAACAATGTAGCCCTAGAAGAGGGGATGGTCGTTACAATTGAACCAGGTGTTTACAAGGAAGGCAAGTATGGGATTAGGCATGAAAATGTAGTTAGTGTGGTAGAGGACTTAAGCAATGAATCTGGAAGCTTTTTAAGTTTTGATATCCTATCTTATTGTTACTTTGACCTTAATTCAATCGAAAGGGATATCTTAACAAATCATGAAGTTAAGTGGATAAATGATTACCATGAAAGGGTATTTGAAAATTTAAGTCCCCACTTATCTGACCTTGAAAAAGCATGGTTAAAGGATAAGACTAGAAAAATATAATTTCTTAAATAGAATAGGTGATAATATTAAAAATTTAGAAGAACAATTAAAAAACCTACCAAACTCTCCTGGTGTTTATTTAATGAAGGATAAGAGTGGGGAGATCATATATGTAGGAAAGGCAATTTCTTTAAAAAACAGGGTGAGGCAGTACTTTCAATCTTCAGCTAGTCATTCTAAAAAGGTTTACTCCATGGTTAAGCAAATCCATGATTTTGAATATATTATGGTAGAAAATGAAGTTGAGGCCCTGGTTTTAGAATCAAACTTAATTAAGTCTAATAGGCCAAAGTATAATATACTCCTTAGGGATGACAAGCAGTATCCCTATATTAAGGTTACCCTTAATGAAAGGTATCCTAGAGTCTTAAAGACTAGGAGGATTGAAAAGGATGGTGCCAAGTACTTTGGCCCCTACCCAAGTGCAACTGCTGTTAACGAGGCCATAGAAATATTTCATAGGTACTACCAAATAAGAAATTGCAAATTAAATTTAAATAAAAAGGATGCAAGATTTAGGCCCTGTTTAAACTTCTTTATAGGTAGGTGTTTGGGTCCCTGTATGGGGAATGTAGACGAAGAAGTTTATAATAGTATGATAAAGGAAATCTTAGATTTTCTAACACAAAAAAGCAATGCATTAAATAAAAAGATAGAAGAAAAAATGAAGGAAGCATCAAAGACTTTAGACTTTGAAAATGCTGCTAGTTTCAGAGACCAGCTAGCAGCTTTAGATAACCTCCATGAAAAACAAATAGTAGCTTCAACTACAGAGCTTGAACAAGATGTAATAGCTATGGCAAGGGGGATTGAAGAAGTTGTGGTTCAAGTCTTCTTTATTAGGGAAGGTAAGATAGTCGGCAGGGAACATTATATAATGGAAGATTCTTTTGTGGAAGATAGGGGAGAGATATTAAGTAGTTTTGTCAAACAATTTTATCCTGGCACTGCTTATATACCAAGAGAGATACTAATTGAAGAAGACCTACCAGACCATGAGGCTATTTCCAATTGGCTAAGCAACTTAAAAGGCAGCAAGGTTAGCTTGCAAGTGCCAAAAAGAGGAGAAAAGCTTTCCCTTATAAGGATGGTTAAGGCTAATGCCCTTGACATGCTAAATAAGTATGGAGATAAGTTCTTAAGAAAACACAGGGAAAATTTAAAAGCCCTAGATATGTTGCAAGAGGATTTGGGATTAGATGAAAGACCCAACAGGATAGAAGCATATGATATATCAAATATAAGCGGGGTTGGTTCAGTTGGCTCTATGGTTGTATTTGAAAAGGGAGAGCCTAAAAAATCCGATTATAGGAGGTTTAAGATTAAAACTGTTCATAATAGTCCAGACGATTATAAGTCAATGGAGGAAATTTTGAGAAGGAGGTTCACAAGGGGGATAAATGAAAACCTTGAGAACCATACAAATAAGAAAAATAGAGAAAGCTTCTCCTTATTACCTGACTTGATAATAGTAGATGGGGGTAAGGGTCAAGTTAATAAGGGACAGAAAGTTTTGGATGAATTGGGAATTAACATACCCCTTTGTGGCCTAGTAAAGGATGACTTTCACAAAACACGGGGGATAATGTATAAGAACCTTGAAATTGTTCCTAAAAAGGATAGTTTGGAATTTAAACTCCTATATAGGATTCAAGAAGAGGCCCATAGGTTTGCAATAAATTATCATAGAAGCTTAAGGACTAAGGATCTTTTTAGGTCAGAATTAGATGGAATTCCCTTGATAGGAGAAAAAAGAAAGTTAGAGCTTTTAAAACACTTTAAGAGTATTAACAAGATTAAGGAAGCAGAAATTAAAGAACTTTTAGAAGTAAGGGGTATGAATAAAAAGGCAGCAGAAAGTGTTTATAATCACTTTATAAAAGAGGAAGGAGGAAAACAATGAAAAAACTGTATCTTTCAGAAGATGATAAGAAGATAGCTGGAGTTTGCGGAGGGATTGGAGATTATTTTGATATAGATTCTACTATAATAAGACTCCTATGGTTACTTTTTTTAATACCTAGTGGTTTTATAGGTGGGGTAGTTATTTATTTTGTAGCTGCTGCAATAATGCCAAAACCTCCAAGGACCCAAATATTTGAGGAGGATAATTAATGGAATTTGTAATCTTAAAAGACTTTATTGCAGAGCTTTCTATTGAGGAACTTTACCTTGCAGATGATATAGAAAATGTAAAAATATACAACAATGAGATTTCAAGACCTGGCCTACAAATGGCTGGCTACTATGAAAAGTTTGTTCCAGACAGAGTTCAGATTATTGGAAATGCAGAATGGCACTACCTAAAGGATATGGATGATGATAAGAGAAAAGAGGTATTAAAAAAGTTTTATTCATATCCCATACCCCTAGTAGTCCTTGCAAGTGGGCTAGAAATTTTTCCTGAAATGCTAGACTTATCTAAAGAAAATAATATTTCCTTACTTAGAAGTGAAAGTAATACTTCTAAATTGATCAATGACTTAAAAAGTGGCTTAAGCTTAAAGCTAGCCCCCCAAACAACTGTCCACGGCGTTATGTTAGAAGTATATGGGATAGGGGTTTTAATCATAGGTAAATCAGGTGTTGGAAAATCTGAAACTGCCCTAGACCTTATTACTAAGGGTTGTAGGCTTATCGCAGACGACCTAGTAGAAATAAGAAGGGTTGAGGATGTCCTAAGAGGGTCTTGTCCTGAGTTAATAAGGTACTTTTTAGAAATAAGAGGGGTTGGGATTCTAGATATAGAAAGGATTTATGGGGTAGGGGCTGTAAAGCAATTTGATTATTTAGACCTTGTAATTGAACTTGAAGAGTGGGATGATAAAAAAGAATACGATAGGATGGGTTTAGATGAAGAAAAAATAGAAATTTTAGGAGTAAGTTTACCTAAAATTACAATCCCAGTAAAACCAGGGAGAAATATAGCCATGATTGTAGAAGTTGCTGCAAAAAACAATAGGCAAAAGAGATTGGGTTATAATGCTGCAGAGGTATTAAATGAAAGGGTTAAGAAGTCCATAGAAAAAAGGAAGTCACAAGCAAAAGATTAAAATAGGCTAAGATGCAAAAAATAATATGCTCAATTAGAAGTTGACTTTTATTTTATTGTTTAATATACTAATAATGATGTAAGTTTTAAGGAAAACTCACATGTTTATGTGCGTTTTTTATTTATAATACTACTACTATTTTTCAAGGAGGTTTAATACATGGGGAAAAAAATGAAAACCATGGATGGTAATACAGCTGCCGCGTTTGTATCATATGCATTTACTGATGTAGCTGCAATATATCCAATTACACCATCATCAAACATGGCTGAATCTGTAGACGAATGGTCTGCACACGGTATGAAAAATATTTTCGGTCAGAAAGTATTAGTTACAGAGCTACAATCTGAAGCAGGTGCTGCGGGTGCGGTTCATGGTTCTTTACAAGCAGGAGCTCTAACTACTACATATACAGCTTCTCAAGGCTTATTACTGATGGTACCAAATATGTACAAGATGGCCGGAGAGCTTTTACCAGCAGTTTTTCATGTTTCAGCTAGGGCATTAGCATCACATGCTTTAAGTATATTCGGAGACCACCAAGATGTTATGGCAACAAGACAAACAGGGTTTGCCTTATTAGCTTCTGGATCTGTTCAGGAAGTAATGGACCTTGGAGGAATTGCTCATCTTGCTGCTATTAAGACAAGAGTTCCATTTTTACACTTCTTTGATGGCTTTAGAACAAGTCATGAAGTTCAAAAAATTGAAGTAATGGAATTTGAAGAATTAGAAAAATTATTAGATTATGATGCATTAAATGAATTTAGACAAAGAGGATTAAACCCTGCAAATCCTGTAGTAAGAGGTACTGCACAAAATCCTGATATATATTTCCAAGCTGCAGAAGCATCAAATCCATTCTACCTTGCTGTTCCAGATGTGGTAAACGATTACATGAAGGAAATCAACAAGATTACTGGCAGAGAATACAAGCCATTTAATTATTATGGACATCCACAAGCAGAAAACATAATTGTAGCTATGGGTTCAGTAACTGAAACAATTGAAGAAACTATAGATTACATGATGGAAAAAGGTGAAAAGGTAGGGGTAATTAAAGTACACCTTTACAGACCTTTCTCAGCTAAGTACTTTTTTGATGTTTTACCAAGTACTGTAAAGAAAATTTCAGTTCTAGATAGGACAAAAGAAAAGGGAGCTCTTGGCGAGCCACTTTATCTTGATGTAAGAAGCTTATTCTATGAAAAAGAAGACCAACCAATAATTGTTGGAGGAAGATATGGACTAGGTTCTAAAGATACAACTCCTTCACAAATTTTAGCAGTTTACAACAACTTAAAAGCAGATCAACCAAAAGATGGCTTTACTCTAGGTATTGTTGATGATGTTACTAATCTGTCCTTAGAAATAGGCGAAAAGATTCAAACATCTTCTAAGGGTACAATCCAATGTAAATTCTGGGGATTTGGTTCTGATGGAACAGTTGGAGCAAATAAGAGTGCTATAAAGATAATTGGTGACGATACAGATATGTATGCCCAAGGTTACTTTGCTTATGACTCTAAAAAATCTGGTGGGGTTACAATATCTCATTTAAGATTTGGTCACACTCCTATTAAATCAACTTATTTAATATCAGATGCTGACTTTGTATCATGTTCAAAACAATCTTATGTTAATAGCTATGACCTTCTTAGAGGACTTAAAAAGGGTGGGACCTTCCTACTTAACTGTCTATGGGATGAAGCTGAATTAGAAGCTAACCTTCCTGCTTCCATGAAGAGATATATAGCTGAAAACGATATTAAATTCTATACAATAAATGCTACTAAACTAGCTGTAGATATTGGCTTGGGTGGTAGAATTAATATGATTATGCAATCTGCCTTCTTTAAATTATCAGAAGTACTACCTATAGATGAAGCAGTTGAGCATCTTAAGAGATCAGTAGTAGATGACTATGGTAAAAAAGGCGAGAAGATTGTAAATATGAACTATGAAGCTATTGATAAAGGCCTAAACGCCCTAGTTAAAATAAATGTACCAGAAACTTGGAAAGATGCTAAGGAAGAAAAAGAAATCGTACTAGAAGTTCCAGAGTTTATTGAGAAGGTTGTTCTTCCAATGAACAGACAAGAAGGAGATGACCTTCCTGTATCTACTTTTGTAGGAAGAGAAGATGGAACCTTCCCAGCTGGAACATCAACATATGAGAAAAGAGCTATAGCAGTTGATGTACCACATTGGATTAAGGAAAACTGTATTCAGTGTAACCAATGTTCATATGTATGTCCACATGCTGTAATAAGACCAATTTTAGTAAATGAAGAAGAAAAAGCCAATGCACCAGAAGCATTTGAAACTTTAAAGCCAATTGGCAAGGGTTTTGATGGTTTAGAATATAGAATACAAGTTTCTACCCTAGACTGTACTGGTTGTGGTAACTGTGCTGATATATGTCCTGCAAAAGACAAGGCACTTGTTATGACACCATTTGAAAATGAATTTGAAGTACAAGCTCCTAACTGGGACTTTGCTATGACAGTTAAGAACAAGGGAGACTTATTTGAACCAACTACTCTAAAGAATTCACAATTCCAACAACCACTACTTCAGTTCTCAGGAGCATGTGCAGGTTGTGGAGAGACACCATATGCTAAATTAGTAACCCAACTATTTGGTGATAGAATGATGATTGCAAACGCAACAGGATGTTCATCAATTTGGGGAGCAAGTGCACCAGCTACACCATATTGTGCTAATCAAGAAGGTCAAGGACCAGCTTGGGCTAACTCCTTATTTGAAGATAATGCAGAATTTGGTTATGGTATGGCAGTTGCAACAAGACAAATCAGAGAAAAAATTGAACTAGCAATGGAAGAGTTCTTAACTTTAAATATTGATAGTGAAATGAATGGCTACTTCAAAGAGTGGCTAGAAGGAAAAGAAGATGCAAAAGCAAGTAAGGCTGCTGCAGGTATGATCCTTCCAAGATTAGATACAGTATTTGAGAATGAAAGAGCCATGGAATTAATGAACCTAATTAAGGAACTAAAAGATCACTTAATTAAAAAGTCACAATGGATCTTTGGTGGAGATGGTTGGGCTTATGATATTGGCTTTGGTGGTCTAGACCATGTTCTAGCATCTGGAGAAAATATAAATGTATTAGTATTTGATACAGAAGTTTATTCAAACACTGGTGGACAAGCATCAAAAGCTACTCCAAAAGCAGCTGTAGCAAAATTTGCTGCATCAGGTAAAAAGATTAGAAAGAAAGACCTAGGTATGATGGCAGCAACTTATGGTTATGTATATGTAGCTCAAGTTTCCATGGGAGCTAATATGAACCAAACTATTAAGGCTATAACAGAAGCTGAATCCTATGATGGTCCATCACTAGTAATTGCTTATTCACCTTGTATAAACCACGGTATTAAAACCGGTATGGGAACTACTATTAAGCAAGAAAAACTAGCAGTAGAAACAGGTTACTGGCACCTATACAGATATGACCCAAGAGTAGAAGAAGAAGGTAAAAATCCATTTATGTTGGATTCTAAAGAACCTACTAAACCACTTAGTGAATTCTTAGACTCTGAAGTTAGATATACATCATTAAAACTTGCATTCCCAGAACAAGCAGAACTTCTTTACAAGGCTGCAGAAGTTGCATCTAAGTCAAGATATGATGTTTATAAGAGAATGGCAAGAGATTAATAAGAATTACTGGCTACCATCTATGATGGTAGCTTTTTTTTGTAAAGAAAAGTTGTGCTTTCCTTTACAAAAAACCCTTGTAGGGGATTATACCCTTTCGTGTCATAGACACTTTTTTACTGGGTATGATATAATAAAGCTAACAATATAAGAAAGTGCAAGGTGATAAGTGTTGGATTTATGTAAAGAACATTTTAACGACAAGGAATACAAGGATATTAGGTTTAATGAGCCTATGAAAAACCACACAACTTTTAAAATAGGTGGACCTGCTGATATAATGATAATTCCATCTTCTGAAGAGGAACTTATTAAGGCAGTAACATTTTCTAGAGAAAACAATATAAAGCATTTTATTATGGGAAATGGGAGCAACCTCCTAGTTAGAGATGAAGGAATCAGAGGTCTTGTTATTAAGATAAATGGAAATTTTGACAAGGTTATAGTTGAAGATAATATAATTACTGTACAAGCAGGTGCCCTATTATCTACTACCAGTAAGGAGGCACTTAAACACTCCCTTACGGGCATGGAGTTTGCCAGCGGAATTCCTGGGACAGTCGGTGGTGGAGTAGTAATGAATGCAGGTGCCTATGGTGGAGAAATGAAGGATATAGTTAAATCTGTGAGGGTCTTAACCAATGATAATAAAATTGTGGAGTTAACAAATAAAGAATTAAACTTTACCTATAGAAATAGCAAGGTGAAGGAATTAGATTGGATTATACTATCCACAGCCTTTGAGCTTAAAAAGGATGACTATTTAAAAATTGAAGAAAAAATGAAGGACTTAACCTTTCAAAGAACATCTAAGCAACCTCTTGAAATGGCAAGTGGAGGGAGTACCTTTAAAAGACCAGAAGGTTATTTTGCTGGGAAGTTAATAGATGACTCAGGTTTAAGGGGTCTAAGGCATGGGGATGCCCAAGTTTCTGAAAAACATTGTGGCTTTGTTGTAAATAGGGGCAATTCAACCTACAAGGAAGTCATGGAATTAATAGGAGTAATCAAAAAAACAGTCAGAGATAATTATAAGGTAGACCTAGAGATGGAGATAAAACAAGTAGGTGATTCTTAGTGATAATTTTAGAGGGAGACTACCATACACACACTATCTATAGCAGTGGCTTTAGGAAAAAAGGACCCCACCATGCTACAGGAACAATTGAAGATAATGTCAAGGTAGCCTTTGAAAAAGGTTTAAAGACCATAGTCATCTCTGACCATGGACCATCCCACTATCTTTATGGCTTAAGGCTAGAATATTTACAAGAGATTAAGGATGAGATAAATAGGCTAAGAGAAATTTACCAACCAAAAGGTTTGAGAATTTTGCTAGGGCTTGAAGCTAACATAATAGGAGGAGATGGAGAATTAGATGTAGATGATATGCTTTTAAAAGACTTAGATATACTCCTTATGGGCTATCACTATGGGGCCACCCCTTTGGGGCCAAAAGATGCAATAAACCTATATTGGAATACTCAAGTGTCTAAATTACTTAGTAATATGTCTGAAAAAAGCAAAGATCTTATGACAAGTGCTTATATAAAGGCCATGCAAAAATACCCCATAGATATCATAACCCACCCAGGTGTTAAGGCAGAATTGCATATTAAAGACTTGGCTAGGGAAGCAGTAAAATACAATACAGGGCTTGAAATAAGTTCTAAACATAGGGAATTATCAGTGGAGTCTTTAAGACAAATAAAGGATATAGATGTGAAACTTTATATAAATAGTGATGCCCACCTGCCAAGATTTGTTGGTGAGGTAGGTAGGGGGATAGAAAAAGCTATTGAGTCAGGAATTGATTTAAGCAAAATTATAAATATAAAAGTGGAAGGGTGAGAAGGTGGAATTTGTAATTATAACAGGAATGTCAGGGGCAGGAAAGTCAAAGGCAATGAATGTGATGGAAGATATGGGTTACTATTGCATGGACAATTTACCCCCTGCCTTATTATCTAAATTTGCAGAACTTACTTTTAAATCTACTAAGGAAATAGATAAGGTAGCTGTAGTTGTTGATATTAGGGGTGGAGAATTTTTTGAATCCCTATTTCAAGGTTTAAAACAGCTAGTAGATATGGGTTTATCCTATAAGATTTTATTTTTAGATTCATCTGATGACACCCTTATAAGAAGGTATAAGGAATTAAGAAGGCCACACCCCTTAAGGCCAGAGGGCAACTTATTGGATGGGATTGAGGAGGAAAGAAGGCTTTTAAGTTTAGTTAAATCTAAGTCAGACTATATTGTTGATACTTCTAAATATAACCTAGGTATGCTTAGGGAAGAAATGACTAAGATTTTTATAGACAAGGAAGAAAGGGGGAAAATATCAATTTCAGTTACCTCCTTTGGCTTTAAATATGGAATTTTACTAGATGGGGACCTAGTCTTTGATGTTAGGTTCTTACCCAACCCCTATTATATACCAGAGTTAAAAGAATACTCAGGCCTTCAAGAAGAGGTTAGAGATTATGTATTTAAATGGGACCAAACTAAAGAATTTATAAGTAAGACAATAGATATGCTTGAGTTTCTTATACCCTACTATGTAATAGAAGGGAAAACTAGGCTAGTAGTAGGAATAGGATGTACTGGTGGCAGGCATAGGTCAGTTGCTATATCTGAAGAGATAGCTAGTATTTTAAATAAAAAGGGCCACAGGGTCTTAGTTGAGCACAGGGACCTAGACTAAAATAAAGGAGTCTCTTATGAGCAAAAATAAAAAAGTAAACAATCATAAGGTAGTTGTAATAGGTGGAGGTACAGGCTTATCAGTCCTCTTAAGGGGTTTAAAAGAATATACTTCAAATATTACAGCTATCGTCACAGTAGCAGATGATGGGGGTGGGAGTGGGGTCTTACGAGAAGACCTAGGCATGCTCCCTCCTGGTGATATTCGGTCATGCCTTATAGCCCTTGCTAATACTGAGCCTACCATGGAAAAGTTATTGCAATACAGGTTTAAAGAAGGCAACTTAAAGGGTCAAAGCTTTGGCAACCTTTTCATAGCTGCAATGGATGGAATTTATGGAAACTTTGAAATGGCTATCAAGGAAACTAGCAATGTTTTAAGAATCACAGGGAAAGTCCTTCCAGTTACCCTAGACAATGTGAGTTTAATTGCCCACTTAGATGATGGAACCATGGTCGAAGGGGAATCAAAGATTCCAAAAGTTGTAAGAGAAAGAGGGGCAAAAATTCATAAGATATCTATGTATCCAGAATTATCTTATCCCTTAGAAGAGTCTTTAAAATCAATACAAGAAGCAGACTTAATTGTTCTAGGGCCAGGAAGCTTATATACATCAGTTATACCCAACCTCTTAGTAAAGAACATGATAGAACATATAGGAAGGGCAAAAGCTCCAGTTGTATACATATGCAATGTTATGACCCAGCCTGGTGAAACAGATGCCTATACCCTAGTTGACCATGTGGATGCTATCTTAAGACACACCCACGAAGGCTTTATAAATTATGTAGTTGCAAATACTGAAAAAGTTCCTAGGGAAGTTTTAAAAAAGTACTCTTATGATGGTGCCCTCCCGGTCTGCCCCCTAAAAGGAGAAGACCGAGAACTGAAAAAGAGAAATATTAAATTAATTGAAGGTAAGTTAATTGATATAAAGAAAGAATATATTAGACATGACAACTTACTCTTAAGCAAGATTTTAATGGATTTAATTAAATAATTTTCATAAAGACTATTTGGCTAGGATATAATTTACCCCAAGCTTAATAGTCTCTTTTATTGCCTCTTGGTGGGTTCTTTCGTAGGAGTGGGAAGCATCTACACCAGGCCCAATTAAACCAACCCTAAAGTCATAACCTGCCCTTAGGGCAGCTGATGCATCTGAACCATAGAAGGGGTATATATCGACTTTATAGTTAATATTATTTTCCTTACATAGCATAATTAATCTTCTTCTGATTTCCAAATCATAGGGACCTGTAGAGTCTTTAGCACATATGGTAACTGAAAACTCATCTGAAGTTTGACCACTTCCTGGTGCTGCCATATCAACTGCAATAAATTCAAAGGTATCCTTAGGTATACCTGAAGATGCCCCATGGCCAACCTCTTCATAGTGGCTAATAAAAAAGTTACTTGTATAAGCAGGCTTTAAATCATTTTCTACAAGATACTTTGCCATGCCCCATATAGCTATAAGTCCAGCCTTATCATCAAGGTGTCTAGATTTAATAAAGCCAGATGGGGTCAGGCTTGCCCTAGGGTCAAAGGAAATAAAATCTCCCACACTTATACCTAGTTTTTCTACATCATCTTTGGTCTTAACTTTTTCATCAATCCTAATTTCCATATTGGCTAAGTTCCTATCAATACTTTCTGTTTCCTTACCATGGACATGGGATGATGCCTTTGTTGTTAGTACGGTTCCTGTGAAAATTTTACCCTCTAAAGTTTCAATTTCAACTTGCTCACCTTCAATTGTGTTTAAAACATACCCACCTAGCTGAGAAATTTTTAATTTTCCATCAGGGGTAATCTCCTTAACCATAGCACCTAGTGTATCAACATGGGCAGATAGGGTTCTTGACTTACTCGTCTCCTTACCAGGTATACTTATGACAAGGGCACCTTTTTCTGTTACTTTACTTTCTAAACCTATTTCTTTAAAAATTTCCCTAGTATAGTCCATTGCCCTATCAGTATTGCCGCTTGGACTTGGTATCTTTAGTAAGCTTAATAACTTATCTGTGATAGTATTTATATCTATATTCACCTTAAAACCTCCTTTGTATTATCTTTAAATTATAGCATGGCCAAGTTTAAATGGCTAGTTTCTGAAATATATACAAAAGAGACTAAAATAGTGTATAATAGTAGGGTATACCAAAGAAAATTTGGGAGTGGTTTTATGATAGAAGTAAGCTCCGGTGGTGTAGTTGTATTTGGAAATACAATACTACTATTAAAAAAGTATAATGGTGATTGGGTCCTACCAAAAGGCAGGCTAGAAGAAGGAGAATCCACAAAATCAGCTGCCTTGCGCGAAGTATTAGAAGAATCTGGCGTAAGGGGTAAGATTATTCAATATATTGGAGAAGTAAATTATAAATATAAGAATCTTAGAAAAGATGAGATTGTATATAAAACTGTTCACTGGTACTTAATGCAAACTAGTTCTATGGACTGCGTTCCTCAAAAAAAGGAAGGCTTTGTAGATGCAAGATTTGTCCATATGGATAAGGCAAAAAAGGTTTTAAAGTACAGGGATGAGCAGAAGATTGTAATTAAGGGGTTAGAATTAATAAATCAGGAGGGATGATCTATGTCCTTTTCATCCTCAACAAAAAATGAGCTTTCTAGACTTGAGATTGAAAACGATTGCTGTTTATTGGCAGAACTTGCAGCTTTAGTAAGAACAAATGGTTCAGTTCAAATAAGCGGGATGCAAAGTATAAATATAAGGTTTACAACTGAGAATGCAGCTATAGCAAGGCGTATATTTTCTATACTAAAGCTCTTATATAGCTCAGAAGTAGAGGTTATGGTAAGAAGAAACAAACAATTAAAAAAGAATAACACTTATTTAATAGCTGTTATAGACAAGGATATATCAAGTAAAATATTAACAGATGTTGGTTATATTAAGGATGATAAGAGCAATTTATACAACCCTAACTATAGGGTGCCCAAAGAAATTGTTAAAAAAAGATGTTGTAAGAGGTCTTTTATAAGGGGTTCCTTCCTTGGGGGAGGGTCTATAACAAACCCAGAGAGGACTTATCACTTAGAATTTGTCACAAATAGGGAAGAACATGCTAGGAGTTTAAGAGATATTATAAATTCCTTTGGTTTAGGTTCAAAGATTATTCAAAGAAAAGAAAGCTTTGTAGTTTATATAAAAGAGGCTGAACAAATAGTGGACCTTCTTAATATTATTGGAGCCCACCAAGCCCTACTTAAGCTCGAAGATATAAGGGTATTGAAGGAAGTAAGAAACAATATAAATAGACTAGTAAATTGTGAAACAGCAAACCTTGGCAAAACCATTGATGCTTCTATAAGGCAAATAGAAGGGATTAAACTTATACAAGAAAAGATGGGATTGAATAAGTTGCCAGATAACTTAAGGGAGGTTGCTGAAGTAAGACTAGCTTATCCGGACTCTAGCTTAAAGGAAATTGGAGAATTATTAAACCCCTCAATTGGAAAGTCTGGAGTTAACCATAGGTTTAGAAAAATTGAAGAGATAGCACAAGAATTGAAAGGAGGAGAATAAATGATTTCAAAAACAATAAAATTAAACAATCCAGATGGACTTCATGCAAGGCCAGCAGCCTTATTTGTTAAGAAGGCTAATGGATTTCAAAGTGAATTAGAAATTAGGTCAGGAGATAGAAGGGTTGATGGCAAGAGTATAATAGGGATTATGTCCTTGGGGGCCTTTCATGGTGAAACCATTACCCTAACAGCCATGGGGGTAGACGAAGAGGAAATGATTGAACAATTATCAGAACTTATTAGCCAAGGTTTTGGCATATAAATAGGAGGAGAAATGAAAAATATTATAATTACAAATAACCCTGGGGTCAGGGATAAGTTTAAAGATACTTTTAATATAGAATTTTTAGAGGACAAGTCATATATGGATGTCCTATACTATACCAGGGACTTTATACATAAGGGCCACGAACTTTTAACCCACCCCTTATCTGGATCAATAAAACCAAATGAGACCCCCTATAAGTCTATTATGGTAGGTTCTAAGTTAGGAGATTTAGATGAATCTGGCCTTAAAATACTTGAAGAAAGCATCCAGACAGGCCTTAAATTTACTCAAGATAAAAAAACTCCAAACTGGACAGAAAGAGTTTTAGAAGACTTTAGGGTTATAGATTTATCCTTGATGGAAAATGTAATTGATAGGTTAGGGCATAGGTAATGTCTTCTCAAAAAACAGAGAAGACTTTTTCTTGTGCTATGCCTTCCATAATTTAAATAAATTACCCAAAAATCTCTTTTATTATGTGATAAAATTAGTATATATTTGTTAAGGAGTGAAACAATGACTGACAAAGGGTTTACACATTTACATGTCCATACTGAATATAGCCTCTTAGATGGGTCAATTAGAATACCTGAATTAATTAACAGGACCAAGGAATTGGGCATGGATTCTGTGGCTATTACTGACCATGGGGCCATGTTCGGTGTTGTTCAATTTTACAAACAAGCAGTTAAGGCAGGTATAAAACCTATTATTGGGGTGGAAGTTTATGTTGCCATAAATAAGCACACCGATAAAGAACAAAAGGATAAGGGGCAATATCATTTGGTCCTTTTGGCTGAAAATGACATAGGTTATAGGAATTTAATGAAGCTTGTATCAAAGGCCTATGTTGATGGGTTTTATTATAAACCAAGGATAGACTTAGAAGTTTTAGAAGAATACAAGGAAGGTATAATAGGCTTGTCAGCTTGTCTTGGAGGAGAGATTCAAAGAAAGATTTTAAACGGAGACTTAGAAGGGGCAAGGGAAGCAGCAACTAGGTATGATGAAATACTAGGTAAAAACAACTTCTTCTTAGAACTTCAAAATCATGGCCTTAGCGAGCAAAAGCTTGTTAACAAGGAGTTAAGAATTTTAAGCAAAGACCTACAAATACCCCTTGTTGCAACTAATGATGTTCATTACTTAAATAAATCAGATGCAAAAGTCCATGAGGTTTTACTTTGCGTACAAACAGGCAAAACCATTGTGGATGAGGAAAGAATGAAGTTTCCTAGTGATGAGTTTTATATTAAATCAAAAGAAGAAATGGCTGAATTATTTCCACAAGATTTAAAAGCCTTAGCAAATACTCAAAAAATTGCTGATAGGTGTAATGTAACCATGGACTTTAATACCCTCCACCTTCCAAGTTACGATGTCCCAAGTGGCTACACCAATGAATCTTATCTAAGGGAATTATGCTTAATAGGACTAGAGAATAGGTATGGAGACCTTAGTGAAAATATTAAGGATAGGTTTGAGTATGAATTTAAAACTATAGTACAAATGGGTTATATAGATTACTTTTTAATCGTCTGGGACTTTATTAAGTACTCTAGAGATAATAATATTATGGTTGGTCCAGGCAGGGGGTCTGCTGCTGGTAGCATTATATCCTATGCCTTAAATATTATAGATATTGACCCCCTTGAGTACGGCTTATTATTTGAAAGGTTTTTAAACCCTGAGAGGGTTTCTATGCCAGATATAGATATAGATTTTTGCTATGAAAGAAGAGAAGAAGTAATTCAATATGTTATTAAGAAGTATGGGTCTGATAGGGTAGCACAAATTGCAACCTTTGGAACTATGGCTGCAAGGGGGGCAATTAGGGATGTGGGCAGGGCAATTAATATGCCTTATGGAGAGGTAGATTATATAGCAAAGCAAATACCCACTGAGCTAGGTATAACGATAAAAAGAGCCCTAGAGATTAACAAGACCCTAAATCAAGAGTACGAGGAGAATCCCGAAGTAAAACAGCTTATTGACTATGCTATGGCTGTTGAAGGCCTACCCAGACATACTTCAACCCACGCAGCAGGTGTAGTTATATCAAAAGAACCAATAACTAACTACGCCCCCTTGTTAAAGAACAATGAAGCTATAACAACCCAATTTACTATGTTAGAATTAGAAGAATTGGGCTTGTTGAAAATGGACGTGCGAATTGTTCGCTAACGAAACACTCCAGAGATGGAAACAAGTTAGCGGAACGAGGAAATGAAATATTGGAGTACAGTTGGTACAAAAGTGGCCAGAGCCCGCCTGCTGGAAAAGATAAAGTAAAGAACTTGTTTAACTATTAGTTTGATATAGAGTGGTGAAATTCCACTTGAGGAATAAATGTCGATATTCCTACCCTGAGACTCCGACATGCTATTTAGCCTTAATACTAAATGGTATGAAGCTCGGTAAAGTCGGCTGAAAAGAAACCTACATGGATGAAATATATAAGTAAAATTGGTACAAAAGTGGTTAGAACCCGCCTGTTTGAAAGTATAAAGTAAGAAATATGGTGACAAAGTAAGTCGGGGGTCCTTAAGATGAAAATCTTTAAAAAATAATATGCTTACCCACCAGGAACTGTCGTATGAAAGGCTCGTGATTTAAGACCTCATTGAAAAATGGGTGGTCCCTATCGGGAAACTAATCGTAGTAGTATTATTGTCCATTGAGACTACTATTTTTATCGCATAGACGATATTAGTTCTGATTCCATTCGACTAAAGGAAAAAAGAACGATTAGCGGGTTAAAGACAGAAGCTAAGTTATTATAATAAAGGATAAAACTAATGGAACAATTGAACCTTGGAAGAAAATGTTAAGGCAGTTAAGTGCTGATGTTTCTAATAAGTAGGAAATGACTTATGAATTCAGGGGGCAGCAGCCCGTAGTACCAGTGAAGATGGTGATAAGCCATTGGAGGGAAGGGGCATAGTCGTGAATAGAATATTGTAAGAACAGTTTAATTGTTAAGGTAGCCGTTGAGCGAAACGAACTAACCAAAATAAAGTGTCACAGAGGTGATGCCATTGGGGACAAAACTTAACAAGGTTCCGTCGAATGAGGCAGAACTTAATAAACTCTTACAAGACATTTATTTGAAGGCAAAGGAAAACTATGAAAGTGACATTGAGAGCAACTTCACAGGTATCCTGGAAATCATAACATCAGAAGCCAACATAGTTACATCAATTCATAAAATCAAGGCCAATAAAGGCAGTCATACTGCTGGTGTTGATGATAAGGAGATTGATGACTACTTGGATAAAGGGTTTGACGAGGTTATAGAAATTGTGCGAACGAAATTATATAACTACAAGCCCGATATGGTGCGTAGGGTATGGATACCGAAACCTGGTAAGTCCGAAAAAAGACCACTTGGAATTCCAACAATTGTTGATAGGATAATCCAAGAATGTGTGAGAAATGTTATCGAGCCAATTGCAGAAGCCCAGTTTTTTGAACATTCATACGGTTTCAGACCAATGAGGTCAGCGGATATGGCGATAGCAAGAATCAAGCGCATAAACTTCACTGCTAAATGTTATTGGGTCGTTGAAGGAGATATAAAAGGCTTCTTTGACAACATAGACCATAATACAATGATAAATAGCTTATGGAATCTTGGAATCAGGGATAAGCGAGTGCTTAGCATCATTAAGCAAATGCTAAAATCTGGAGTTATGGATGACTGTAGTAGAAGTGAATTAGGAACCCCACAGGGAGGAATAATTTCACCACTGCTTGCAAACATCTATCTAAACCGATTCGATAATTTTATGACAGGTGATTTTGAAAGGAAGAAACTCAAAAGGCCACATTCCAGAAGAGATGGTGAGATATCAGCAATGAGAAATCACAGCAATCTCAAAACTTGTTATTATGTCAGATATGCAGATGACTGGGTTATCCTAACAGATAACAAAGAAGATGCAGAAAGACTAAAGTTTAAAGCAAAAAGGTATCTACATGATACTTTGAAGCTTGATTTATCTGAGGAAAAGACATTGATAACCAATGTTAGTAGTAAACCCATTAAATTCTTAGGGGTCGAAATCCGAATGGTAAAGAAAAATGGACGATGGGTTAATAAGGTTTCACCCGATAGTGAAAGATTCAAAAGGAAAATGAAAGATTTAAGCCGAGAAATATTCTATATCAGAAAAACATCTGCATTAGATATTGATAGGCTTATCGAAAACATTAACCGAGTAAATTCAATCATTGTGGGGCTTATCAATTATTATAGTATGTGTGACCAAATTAGTTTAGCGGTTCGAAAACATGCATGGTTGTTAAAATATACAGCCTATAAATCGCTTAAACGATATGGGGGTCAATGGATTAGAGCAAACGAAGTTTCAAATCTTATTGGATTGCATTATGGGCATAAAGCACATATACCAGCAATTAAATATAAAGGTATGTATATTGGAATCACTGATATAAATTTTGCCAAATGGAATAATCCACAATGCAAAAATCAGAATGAAACACCATATACGCCTGAAGGTAGGAAACTTTATAACAAAAGGATGAGAAAAAAGGGATTGAGAGTGCGAACGGATGAGGTGAATTCGACAGCACATGCATTCTACATTAGAATGAGTAAAATCCCAATATACAACTTCGAATACTTTATGAACAGACCATACACATACAACAGAGACAAGGGGAAATGTAAAATTTGCGGAGGATATGTTGAACCAAACGAAGCAAGATTTCACCATGTTGACAAGAAGTTGCCCAGTAACAAAATAAACAAAGTGAAGAATTTAATCACAGTACACCAATATTGTCACGATTTAATTCATAGTAATACAGAGCCAACAAGTCTGTCAGAAAAAACATTAAAAAATATTGCGAAATATCGCATGAAATTAAACTAATCAACTCTGACAATATTCGAAAGTAGTTCACCGAAGACTACTGTTTACGATGGAACGCTGTGTGCGGTGAAAGTCGCACGCACAGTGTGAAGGAGG
>CAZSLV010000027.1:0-22378 GCA_964607545.1 uncultured Gudongella sp.
TATATGCCCCTAGAAAAATTTAAAGCCTATGTAAATGAAGCAATAATTGAGGATGTTGTTGCAATCTCAATATCTACAAGACCTGACTGTATTGAAGATAATTATTTGCAATTTCTAAGTGAAATACATTATAATAGGGGTATAGATATTATAATAGAAATTGGATTACAAACTATAAATTATTCTACCTTAAAGAAAATAAACAGGGGTCATGGTATTGGGGAGTTTATAGATGCAATCTTAAGGATAAAAAGATATTCTTTAAGATCTTGCGTTCATGTTATCTTAAACCTTCCTTGGGATAGTAAAGATGATGTAATAGAAACAAGTAAGGTAATCTCTGCACTTAAGGTAGACGAAGTAAAACTCCATAGTCTTTACTTAATGGAAAATACCCTGATGGCCAAGCAATATTCTAAAGGGGAATTTAAGCTTACTTCAAAGGAAGAATATATGGATAGGGTAATCTTATTTCTAGAGTATTTAGATCCAAATATAGTAATCCAAAGAATTATTGGCAGGGCACCCAAAGAAAACTCTATTTTTGTAAATTGGCAAGAGTCCTGGTGGAAGATTAAAGATGATATTCTTACTAAAATGGATGCTAATGAGTCTTATCAGGGTAAAAAGTTTGATTATTTAAATGGGAAAGCTTTAAAAAATATCAATAAAGAATAAGAATTTAAAAACTATTATGAAAGGTTAGGTGGTTTATCATGGTTAAGTTTATCTTAGGGGAAAAAGGATCTGGAAAGACAAAGTGGTTAATCGACAATGCTAACAAGGATATGACAGAGGGTAATGGAAACATAGCATTTGTAGATGTAGATGACAACCATATTTTTAGTTTAAATTACAATGTTAGATTAATTAATGCCATGGAATTCAACGTGCTAAATGTGCAGTCTTTCTATGGCTTTTTATGTGGGATAATGGCTATGGATTATGATCTTGAAAAAATATATGTTGATGGAATATATAAGGTTATGAATCTAGAATTAAAGGACCTTGTTTACTTACTTGACTCACTTGATAAAATATCTGAAAAATATGAAGTAGAGTTTTATATTAATATAGACTATACTTTAGATAAAATACCTGAGAATCTTAAAGACTATTGTTATCAAATAGGAGCATAGATAAACAAAGGGTGGTTCTTTTTGCCCCCGGCTTGTTATTAAATGAGAGTAAAGCTAAAGAAGCCAAAGGATCCTTTTAATTTGGAGGGAATTATTTGAAAGTAGAGAGGCTTGATAAAGTACTAAGCAATATGGGAGAAGGGAGTAGGAAAGAAGTCCAGAAAATTATAAAAAAAGGTCTAGTTAAAATTAATGGTGCTCTGGTTAATAAAGCAGATTTTAAATTTGATCCAACTGTCTCTGAAATAACAGTTGGAACAAGAAAAATTGAGTATAAGAAGAATATTTATATTATGTTAAATAAACCTAAAGGCATGGTTTCATCAACTGATGATCCTAGAGAGTCAATAGTTTTAGAATTACTAGATGACTATTACAGAAACTTTAATCCCTTCCCAGTTGGAAGACTCGATAAAGATACAGAGGGGTTATTGCTAATTACAAATGATGGCCAATTAGCCCATAGACTTACATCTCCAAAACATAAGGTTGGCAAAACTTATTATGCTGAAGTGGATGGACTTGTTTTAGACGAACAAAAAAAGGTTTTTAAAAAAGGGATAATGCTTGATGATGGGTATTTTACTAAAGCTGCAGAATTAAAGATAATATCTTCGGGACCTATTTCTCGACTTAATTTAACAATTTATGAGGGGAAATACCACCAAGTTAAAAGAATGTTTTCTGCATTAGGTATGAGGGTTCTTTACCTAAAAAGAATCAGTATGGGCCCACTTTTTCTCGATATTAATCTTTTAGAGGGAGAATATAGAGAATTGAATATTGCAGAAATTAAAAAGTTAAAGAAGCTTTAAATTGTGATATAATAAGTTTAGATTAAAGAGTAATGTTAAAAGTAAAATAATTGCTTTAACATAATTAGATTGGGTGTATAATTTGATTTATCATAAGAAAAAAGGATTATTTGAAACATTTTTTGAAAATAGGTCTGCTTTAATTAGGCAGTATGAAAATGGCGATATTACAAAAAGAGAATTTTTAGAGTATAATTATGACTTTGTAATTAGTATGAATGTAAAACCCTTTTTAAAGGTTGATAGTTATGAAAAGGGTATGTTTAACTACCAATATTACAATGTAATAGCTAAATATTTTAGAATGTTGTCTATGGAGATGAAAAATTCAAGAAAGCACCAAAGACAATCTGCCCACTACTTAAATATGGGTAATAATTATTATCATGAAAAGGATAAAGCAGCAATAGCAGTTCTAAAGCTTATAGAATTTAAGGGGGTAGAGTCGTATTATGTAAAATGCGAGTCTAAATTCCTTAAGGATAAGTTATATGAAATAGTTTTATTAGATTATAAAGAGGCTATCTTTCACTCAAAGGCAATTTGGATGCTAGAGATTTTAAAGGCAGAAAATGTCTTTTCTGAAAAGAGAAGGATATCCATAATAGATGAATATATTAATGCAACCTATTAATAAAAATACTGGCCGAGGCCAGTATTTTTATTTATAGGAAAGTTTAATTTTATTTTGTCATAATTTTTACAATTTCTTCAAGACTTGCACCCTTATTTATATTATAAGTACCAGACTTTAACTTAGTGTCTAACTTAAGCTCTACAGCCTTTGCTATAAAATCCCTGCTACTTGTAATCAAACCATTCTCCTGAAGGATTAAGCCAATTTTTCCGGGCATGCTTCCCTCTGGGATAGATACTTTGACAGATTCTCTTGAAGGAGGCGGACTTGGTGGTGGCGCTTCTACAGGAATCTCCTCCACTGGTTTATTTTCTTCTTCTGGCTTATCAGGGACTTCTTCTGGATTATCTACTTGCTCTGTATCTTCACTTGGTTCATTCGGACTATCTGGAGTAAGCTCTATTAGAAAGTCATCTCTAGAAGAATTATCGACAATAATTTGGTCTGTAGGCTGAGCAGATACTGTATCTTTTTCAAACAATACATCCAAACGCCAACCTATGACCCCAACCACTACAACTAAAATACCAATCATAAACAAGTAATCTACTGAATCATATAAAAAATCTTTTATTTTATCTAAAAATTTCAATGTATTCACCCCTAATCTTTTTAAGAAACCCTACTTATTTTTCCTTTTTGTCTTCATTGTAGTATAATTATAACATAATCTAAAGAAAAAGGTGAGTTACTTTGATAGAATTGAATGTAGAAAAAAACGAAAGCAACCAAAGACTAGATAGATTTTTAAAGAAATACCTAGAAAATGCCAGCCAAGGTTTTATCTATAAAATGCTAAGAAAAAAGAATATCAAGTTAAATGGCAAGAGGGCAAACCCAGAAGATATGATTAAAGAAGGGGATACAATTGAACTTTATCTATCAGATGACACTATAAATAAATTTAAGAAAACACATAAGGTTACAAGGTCTGGCCTTAAGCTAGATATTATTTATGAAGATGATAATATAGTTTTAATTAATAAGCCTGTTGGAGTCTTATCCCATGGTAGCATGGATAGGGAGGAGAAGTTTGAAGAAAACATAGTTGATGGCCTTATAAGTTACTTAATAAGAAAGGGGGACTATGTCCCTAGGATTGAAAAAACTTTTAAACCTGCTATTTCAAACAGGCTAGATAGGAATACATCGGGGATAGTAATTGGTGTAAAAAACTATAAGGCTTTGCAAGTTATTAATAAAACAATAAAAGAAGGTCTTATAAAAAAGTATTACTTAACTATTGTTAAAGGAGAGGTTAAGTCTAACTTTTCAGATACAGCCTATATTATAAAAAACAATGATAAAAATATGGTTAAAGTTGTAGGAAAAGATGAAGAAGGGGCTAAGGATATTAAGACAAATTTTAAAGCCCTGAAAGTAAATGGTGGCTTTACCTTATTGGAGGTAGAGTTAATAACAGGTAGGACTCACCAAATTAGAAGTCATTTAAGCTCTTTGGGCTATCCGATAATTGGGGATAGGAAATATGGTAACAGGGACTTAAATGATCGCTTTAAAAGTCAATATGGGGTTGATAACCAAATTCTTCATGGTTATAAGTTAGAATTTTATGGCTTAAGTAATGGGCTAGAATATCTTAATGAAAAGACATTTACTGCCCCCTTAAACGAAGTGTTTTTAAAAATAAAAGAAGATATCTTAGACTGATAAGAGGAGGAAGCTATGGGAAAAGACATAACAGTTTTTGTAGAAGAATACGGCAAGTTAATTATTAAGGAAGGGTCAAGTTTATTAGAAGTATCTAAGGAGGCATTTAAGGGAGAAGAAAAAAAATACCTTGGGGCAAGGATAGAAAATGAAATCTTTCCACTTTTTAAAGAAGCTGAAGATAAGCAATATATAAAATTTCTTACAAACAGGGATGTTGATGGCTATAGGATATACACCAAGACCATATCTGCGGTCTTTATAATGGCTTGTAAGGAACTCTACCCCGATAAGGATGCAATTCTATACCACTTCCTTGGACCAGGCTTATACGCTGAATTAGATGGGAAGCATAATATCTCATTTAAAGAGACTAAGGATATAGAAAGAAGGATGGGGGAAATTATAAAGAAGGACCTTCCAATTGTTAGGAAGGAATATTCTAGGGAAGAAACCATTAAATTATTTAGTGAATATGGGTATTTTGACAAGGTAAGACTTATTAAGACCCTGGATAAGGACCAGTTTTCTATATACAATATAGGCTCCCATATAGACTCCTTTCATGGGTATTTGGCCCCATCAACTGGATATGTTAGTGATTTTAAATTAAAATACTATTATCCAGGTGTAATAATCCTATTTCCAAGTAGAAGAAATAATTACGATATGGATAAATTTAAAGACCAAAAGAAGTTATCAAAAATATTTAAGGAATCAAATACATGGTCGGATATTCTAGATATGTCTAATATTGGGTCTTTAAATGAAAAGATAATTAACAACAAGGTTAAGGAAATTATAGAAGTATCTGAAGCCTTGCATGAAAAAAAGATAGCTCAAATTGCCGATAAGATTAGCCAAGACAAGGATATAACTATGATTTTAATAGCTGGCCCTTCTTCTTCAGGCAAGACTACCTTTGCCAATAGGCTAGCAACCCAACTTAGGGTTAATGGTAAAAGGCCAATTTCAATCTCCATGGATGATTATTTTGTAGATAGAGATTTAACCCCCCTAGATGATGATGGAAATCCAGATTATGAATCAGTAGAAGCAATTGATATAGAACAGTTTAATATGGATTTAATATCCCTCCTAGAAGGCGAAACTATTGAGCTTCCCAAGTTTAATTTTATAAGTGGTTCAAGAGAAAAATCTGGGAAATGGATTAAGGTTGATATAGACCATCCAATAATTATTGAGGGTATTCATGGTTTAAATCCCCTTTTAACAAGAGAAATCCCTGAGAAAAATAAGTTTAAAATTTATATATCTGCCCTTACCCAGTTAAACTTAAACAACCACAATCGTATTTCAACTACAGATACAAGGCTAGTTAGAAGAATGGTAAGGGATGTAAAGTTTAGGGGTAATGACCCCTTAAGGACATTTGAAATGTGGGTTGGAGTAAGAAGGGGGGAAGAAAAGTATATATTCCCCTTCCAGGAAGAAGCTGATATCATGTTTAACTCTTCCTTAGTGTATGAGATGTCAGTTTTAAAAAAATATATAGAACCCTTGTTAAATGAGATTACTAAAGAAAGCGAATATTATAGTGAAGCAAAAAAACTACTTAAATTTTTAATGTACTTTAACCCCATAGAAGATGAAAAATGCATACCTCCAAATTCTATAATTAGAGAATTTATAGGTGGGGAATAATAAATGATTAGACATAAAAGCAAAGTGTCATTAATTATCTTAACCCTACTAGTTCTTAGTCTCACAGGGTGTAGGTCAAATAATAGTATTATGGATAAGAATAAAGAAAATCAAGAAAAAGTTAAAGAGCTTAGCAAAGAAGTAACTTTAGAAGATGAGATTAGGGACTTAATTTCAAATATGACAATAGATGAAAAAGTAGGGCAGCTTATAATAGGAGGCTTTGAAAATACACAAGTAAGTGAAAATGAAATAAAGCTTATAGAATCCTATAAACTTGGAGGTCTTATCTTATTTAAAAGAAACATCATAAACTATGATCAAACATTGGATTTGTTAAATGAATTAAAAAGCATCAATTCTAAAAACAAACTACCCCTATTTTTATCTATAGATGAGGAAGGGGGGAGGGTATCTAGGTTAAGTGATATTTTTAAAAATTTAAAGCCAGCATCTAGTCTAGGTTTAAATAAGGAATCCTTAGCATATAAATATGGCCAAGTGCAGGCTCTTAAACTTAAGGCCCTTGGTCTTAACTTAAACTTTAGCCCAGTACTTGATGTAAACTCAAACCCCAATAACCCTGTTATCGGGGATAGGGCTATCAGTGAAGACCCTCAGATTGTTGCTTTGATGGGTAAAGAGGTATTTACAGGCATGGTCGATGAAGGGATAATACCTGTTGGCAAGCATTACCCAGGACATGGGGATACAAACTTGGATTCTCACTACAAGCTACCTAGTATCAATAAATCTCTGGATCAGCTTAAGAAACTTGAGTTACTACCATTTGTCCATGCCATAAGAAATGATATTCCAGGTCTTATGGTAGGCCACCTTTATTTAGAAGCCATAAGCAAGGACCCAGCCTCATTATCAAAGGAAGTAATAAGCGACTTATTAAGAAAAGACCAAAAATATGAGGGTTTAGTCTTCTCGGATGATTTAACTATGGGTGCAATTAGTGAAAACTACAAGATAGAAGAAGGGGTAATAAAGTTTTTAAAGGCAGGTGGAGATGTAGCCTTAATTTGTCATGGAAGTGATAATATTTATAAGGCTATAGAAGGTATAAAAAATGCCCTAGGCCAAGGTCAAATACTAGAATCACAAGTTGACGAAAAGTTATTTAGGATTATAAGGGTAAAAAAACAATTTAATTTAAAGGATGCACCTAATAATTTTGAGGATATTAAGCTTATTAACGATAGGATTTTGAAATATTTAGACCAAGGAGAGTAGTTTTATGAAAAAAGTTATAGGAATAGATGTTGGTGGAACCTCTATTGGGGGTTCTATAGTTTCAGAAAATGGAGATATTTTAAAGACCCTTGAATTGAAAACTTCTAAGTCTGGTTCTTCCTATGAGGTTATAAATGGAATTAAAGATATTATTGATTCCTTGTATACAAAAAATGAAATCATGGGCATTGGAATAGGTGCACCTGGCTTTATTGATAGTAACAAGGGGAAGGTACTTTCTGTAGGTGGAAATATAGAAGGGTGGGCAGGTACTAATTTAAAAGATGAAATTAAGAATTACTACAAGCTACCTATCAAGATAGAAAATGATGCAAATGCAGCTTGTATTTGTGAAGCCTGGCTTGGAGCTGGCAAGGGTATGAGTTCTTTTATCATGCTTACTGTTGGAACTGGACTTGGTGGAGGAATATTTTTAAAAGATACTGGCATAATTAGGGGGGAGCATTTTCAAGCAGGAGAGCTAGGACATGCCCTGCTTTATCCTGGGGGAATCCAATGCACTTGTGGCCAAAGAGGGTGTAGTGAAAGGTATATATCAGGTACTGCAATAGAAAATCATTTCTTAAGTTTAAGCGGTTTAAAGCTTACTGGTAGGGAGATTTTTGACCTTTATTACACGGATGAAAGGGCAAAACTTGTAATAGATGATTTTGCTAAAAATATGGGGTATTTTATAATTTCTTTAAAAAACTTATTTGACCCCCAAGCTATTATCATAGGAGGAGGGGTTATAAATTCAAGGGCATATTGGTTTGATAATATGGTAAAAACTTATAATAACTTGGTAAATGATAAGGCATCTTTAATTATAGAACCTGCTAAATACCTTAATAATGCGGGCATGATTGGGGCTGCTAAGGCTGTCTTGGATATTTTATAAATAAATTACTAGGATGTGATAGGGTGGATTATTTTAAGTTAAGAGATAAGTATGAAATATTTTTAGAAGAAAATATTAGGGGTGACTCAAGGGCCATAGTAATAATTAGTCATGGGTTTGCAGAACACTCTAGTCGATACGATTACTTGGTAAACTCATTACTTAAAAGTAGGTATGGGGTTATAAGGTATGATTTAAGAGGCCATGGGAGGAATAAAGAAAACCTAGGACATATAGATTCATTTGAAGATTTCATTTTAGACCTTGAAGAAATTTATAAGGAAACTATAAAAAAATATCCAGATAAGCCCATCTTTTTATTTGGCCATAGTATGGGGGGCTTAATAACATCCTTATTTGCTTTAAATAATCAGTTAAAGGTAAATGGGCTTATTTTATCTGGACCAGCTCTTGGCTTGTTACCATCAGCAAATAAAATAAATAAAAGCCTATTAAGGCTTGCAAGTATGTTTATAGGTAAGCTTATGATAAAAAACCCAATAGATAAGAACTTATGTAAAAATGAAGAAGTATATTATGATTATATTGAAGATGACCTAGTCTTACATAAGGCAAGTTTAAAATTTTATTATGAGTTCCTCTTTAAAGGTGGCGGTGAGTTTTCAGAAAATAAAAATGACTTTACCTACCCCCTTCTCATACTTCATGGTAAGGAAGATAAGATAGTCCCTATCTCCCTGAGTGAAGACTTTTATAAAAAGGTAAAGTCAACCGATAAAACCTTTATAGGTTATCCTAATCTTTACCATGAAATTTTAAATGAAAAAGAAAGAGACATTGTCATAAAGGATATAATATCTTGGTTAGATAAAAGGATTTAAACTGGTATCCTACTTAGCCTAAACAATATTATTAGGGCAATTAGTGAGGATGTAAAACCAACCCCTGTGGTTAACTGTAAGCCTCCCTTATCATAAAGGATAGGTCCAAGTAAGGAATAAACTGTAACGACAGCTGCATTTACTGTAAAAAAGAGGCTCATAAAGGTGCTTCTTTTTTTTGGATGTATTTCAGATGCAAAGGCTTGATAAGAAGTCCAACCACCATCTAAGCCAAAAGCAAACATAAAGGTAAGCATTATTATAAGTGCTACACTTTGTACATAAGCTATAGGGATAAGGGCTATTAGCATAATAGTGAAAAAGACCCTTGAAAAAGTTAGTTTTCCATATTTATCTGCTAAAAACGTTGCACTTAAAATACCCAAGATGGTACCTATTGCAAAAGTTGAATATGTCAAACCGATTTGTCCTTGGCTTAGGCCATACTCGGTAGATAAATGTATGGACAGAAAGTTATATAGGGTTGCTGGAGCAGTGATTATTAAAAACAAGGAAGCTAGTACCTTAATAGTAGAAGGGTCCTTAAGAATTTTTATATACTCCATGGTATCAAATTTACTATCTTCTATTATTTTAGTTTCTGGTAACCTAGTGAGCAAAATTAAAGCTACAAAGGCCAATAAACTTATAGGCAGATAAATGCTTTGAAGACTTGAAAATTTAGTTGTAAGAAGTGCAGTATAAATAGGACTTGCAAATATTGCAAGGCCAAAGGCCGTTCTTAATATTCCACTTGCCTTTCCACGGTTTCTATAATCAACAAATTCAGAAATATAAGACATCATAGTCCCACTAAGTGAGAAGTAGCCAAGCCCAACTAAGATCCTACCAAGTAAAAATACTAAGGCACTTGGGGCAAAACCACTTATTAGGGTCCCTATTAAAAATAAAATTAAGGATATGCTAATTAATTTCTTATTTCCAAACTTATCAGCCCAAACTCCAAAGATTGGTACAAAAATCCCTACAATAGAATAGCCTAGGTTAAAGTAAACAACTTGACTTGCCCTAATATCAAAATATTGAGCTAGAAAGGGTGCTAGAGGGCCTATAAAATTCATCTCCATAGCTATGATAAATTGTATTATAAATGTTGTTAAAAACATTAAAGATTGTTTCATATAAATCTCCTTGTAATATTATTTGAAAGTATAGGAAAATTAAGATATAATGTTCGTGGGTCTAAATAGTTTTTCTAAATAATCATACCACATAAATTAAATTAAATGAAGCAAAGGAGACTAAAAATGATTAAAAAGTTTATTGCATATTACAAGCCTCACAAGGGGTTATTCTTCTTAGATATGTTTTTTGCATTCTTAATATCAGTATTTGATTTGATATTTCCAATATTTACACGAAATATGATAAATAATATTATACCAGAAGGTAATATGGGTTTGCTCCTTAAGTGGACCATTATTATGGCCATTTTATTTGTTATTAGGTATGTAAGTCAGTACATAGTAGCCTACTATGGACACCTTCTTGGGGTTAAGATAGAACATGACATGAGACGGGATATATTTTCTCACCTGCAAACCTTACCTTTTTCCTATTATGATAATACCAAAACAGGTCATATAATGTCTAGGATAATAAATGACTTAAGAGATATAACCGAGCTAGCCCACCATGGACCTGAGGACTTATTTATTTCAGGTGTTATGCTAATTGGGTCCTTTTTTATATTGCTCTTTATTGAGTGGAGGTTAACTTTAATAATATTTGCCTTTATTCCCCTTATGGTTTGGTTTGCCATATCGAAAAGAAAACGTATGGAAGATGCTTTTAGGAAGGTAAGAAAGAGGATTGCCAATGTCAATGCCCAGTTGGAAAATTCCATTTCAGGTGCTAGAATTGCAAAGTCATTTACAAATGAAGATTATGAAATTTACAAGTTCAATAAGGGTAATGCTGATTTTGCAGATGCAAGGAGGGAGTCATATAAGGTTATGGCAGAATTTGTATCAGGCATAGGGATAATATCTAGTGCCCTAAACCTTATAGTTATTTCCCTAGGAGGATTTTTTGTCTATAAGGACATTATAAATTTAGGGGACCTCTTTGCCTATGCCCTTTATGTCAACTTCTTTATGCAACCTATAAGGCGGTTAACAGAATTTACCCAACAATTACAAGATGGTATGACTGGTTTTGAGAGATTCCAAGAGGTTATGGATATTAAACCCAGCATAGTAGATGTAAAAGGAGCAATAGAGATTAAAGATGTAAGAGGAAAAATAGAATTTAATAATGTTGAATTTTCCTATAATAATGGAGAAGAACAAGTTTTATCGGGTCTTAATTTAACAATAGAGGCAGGAAAAACAGTTGCATTAGTTGGGCCATCTGGAGCAGGAAAGTCTACCCTATGCCACTTGATACCTAGGTTTTATGATATTAACAAGGGGGAAATCTTAATAGATGGTTACAATATTAAAAATATTACTATGGCATCACTTCGTAAAAATATAGGCCTAGTCCAACAGGAAGTGTTCTTGTTTACAGGTAGTATTAAGGAAAACATTCTATATGGAAACCCTAAAGCAACGGATGCAGATGTAATTACAGCTGCAAAAAAGTCGTCTATTCATGATTTTATAATGTCTTTACCTGATGGATATGAAACCTATATTGGAGAAAAGGGAGTAAAATTATCGGGTGGTCAAAAACAAAGAATCTCTATAGCAAGGCTTTTCTTAAAAAATCCACCTGTTTTAATATTAGATGAAGCTACATCTGCCCTTGATAATCAAACAGAGCAACTAATACAAGAAGCCCTAATAGAATTATCTAAGGGGAGGACAACTTTAGTTATTGCCCATAGGCTATCTACCATAAAAAATGCAGATGAAATATTGGTACTTACTTCTAAGGGAGTTGAAGAAAGAGGGTCTCATGAAGAACTAATCAACCTAAATGGAATTTATTCAAATCTTTATAATTCTCAATTTAAGGACATTTAAAAGAAATTAATAATGTAAGGCCTTTGTAACCATAAATTAATATATTTGTAACTATTTTAAATAGTGGGTATAATAATATGGAAGTATAAATATCCAAGGAGGCATGTAATGACAACTAATATATTAATAGTTGAAGATGAGGATTCAATAAGAAAATTTATTAAAATCAACCTTGATAGGGCAGGGTATAATGTATTTGAAGCTTCTACTGGGGAAGAAGGCCTAAGGCTAGCAGAAGTTTCAAAAATAGATATAGTAGTACTTGACCTTATGCTACCAGGTATAGATGGATTTGAAGTATGTAGATCATTAAGAGAAAAGTATCCTAACCTAGGAATAATTATGTTGACGGCTAAAAGTCAAGATGTAGATAAGATCATGGGTTTAGAATATGGCACAGATGACTACATGACAAAGCCATTTAACCCAACAGAATTAGTTTTAAGAATAAAGTCTTTAGAAAGAAGGCTAGAAGTTGATGAGGATGCTAAGGATTTAATACTAGAATATCCTCCTTTTAAAATTGATATTTACTCAAGGTTGTTTTTTAAAGATAATATAGAAGTAGAATTAACACCTACTGAATTTGCCATAGCTAAGATTTTCATGGAAAACCCTGGCAAGGCATTTAAGAGGGATGAAATTCTAAACTTAGTATGGGGTTTAGACTTTGTAGGAGACTCTAAAATTGTAGATGTAAATATAAGGAGACTTAGGTCAAAAATAGAAGAGGACTCAAGCCAGCCCTTTTATATTGAAACTGTATGGGGTGTAGGCTATAGGTGGAGGTCTAAAAATTAGGGGTTAACGATGAAAAAAAGTATAAAATCACGTTTAGTAAGAAACTTTATGCTTGTAATACTATTTACAGTTATATTTTTAGAAATATTTTTGATAAATGGTATAAAAGCTCATTATTATAGGAATGTAGAAGACATATTATCTAATCAGATAGAGTTTTCTACTAATTTTTATGCTAGGTATTTTTCTACTAGCACTTTAGAAGAGATTCTAATTGACGATATAGATATATTTTGGCAACACACAGATGCTCAAGTACAAATCTTAGACCTAGAAGGTACAGTCCTTATGGATTCCCTGGGTTTAAACAATATAGAAAAGATAGCGACAAGTGATATAGGGGGGGCCCTAAGTTCAGGAAAAGGGGTCTGGACAGGGAATGTAAACTATGACACAAGTCCTGTAATGGCTGTTTCCATGCTACTTACAAGTAAGGGAGAGGAAATTGGCATTGTCAGGTTTATTTCTAGCTTAGGAGAAACCAATAGGGTCATAGTTGAAATTACAAGATTTCTACTTATAATGGGCCTAGTAGTAATAGGAATTTCTGGTATTTTAAGCTTATTCCTTGCAAATTCCATAGTTAAACCCATAAAAGAAGTCACTAAGACTGCTGCTAAAATGGCTGATGGCCAATTAAAAATTAGAAGTGATATAAGGGTGAATGATGAAATAGGGCAACTTGCTCAAACTCTAAATTACATGGCAGATGAAATAAGTAGAAAAGAAAATTTAAAAAATGATTTTATATCATCCATATCTCATGAGTTAAGAACCCCCTTAACCTCAATTAAGGGGTGGGCAATAACATTAAAAAATGATAGCTTAACAGATAGAGAACTTATTGAAGATGGTTTAGAAATAATTGAAAGTGAAAGTGACAGGTTATCTAAAATGGTTGAAGAGTTACTAGACTTTTCAAGGTTTACATCAGGTAGGATATCCCTTGTAAAGGAAGTAATAGATTTAAAGGATATATTAAAAAATATAATATACCAAATGATGCCAAGGGCTATAAATAATGATATAAACTTTATTGCAGATATAGAAGATGAAATTAGCCCTATATTGGGTGATGAAAATAGGATAAAGCAGGTTTTAATCAATATCTTAGATAATGCCTTTAAGTTTACTGACAAGGGAGACGTAAATATTCGAACTTCTGAAGATGAAAATTATGTAATCATAGAAATACAAGATAATGGTCCAGGTATTTTAGAAGAAGATATGCCCTATATAAAAGAAAAATTTTATAAGGGGAAGAATGTAAAGTCTAATAGTGGGATTGGTTTGTCAATTTGTGATGAAATAATAAGCTTGCATGAGGGTTTATTAAAAATTGAATCTCAGGTAAATGTAGGGACTGTAGTGAGAATTTACTTACCCAAGCTCAAGGAAGGGGATGCTATATGAAAATTAAAGTCCTTTTAATCCTAATTATATCTTTGTCATTAATCACAGGATGTGGTGTTATTGAAGCGGGTGTAAGAGACCAAATAGTAGCCCCAGATAACAACATACCCCCGATTTTAGGCAAGTGGGAAGTAAGTGATATTAATTACAAGGTAAATTTAAATGACCTAAATATTACTGATAAGATAGGACAGGTAGGTTTATTTCACAAAAATGCTGTAATGATTTGTTCTGACTATTCAAGTTCACCTGAATATAAGATAAAGAGGGTAAAGAGTAGAGATTACCTTATTTATAAGTATAACCTTGAGCCGAGTAATTTGGGGATTGAGGATGAATTTATTAAGGTTGTAACTATTTACAATGAAAATAATTACTTTAAAGAATTTATTCTTATTGATGAAGATAAGCTTATAGTTTATGATGAAGAAGCTTTTTATAACATGAAAAGGGTATTAAAGGAAGTAAGCGAGGAAGAAGTTAACCGCTATATAAATATTGAAGAAAGCGTTCAAAGAACCTTTACTACTACTGATATGGTAAATATCAACTCAGGCCTCTTATTGGGTATAAAAGTGCAAGCATTTGATGAAGAAAACTCCCTACCAGTTTGGGAATATAAGACATATTGGATCAATGTAAACAATAAGACTAGCTTAGATGCATATGAACTAGACAGGTTGTTACTTCCCAGACGAAATGGATTTTGGTATATTGATTCTGAAAGAACTATAGATAATAATTTACTATATGATGAAATTAAGGCAAGTCCTTTATTAAAAGTTGACAATAAAAAGGTTTCAAGCGAAGACTTGAGTTTTGACCTAAGAGAAAAGGATGAATTAATTGTAAGTAAAATTCCATCAGTTCTCAAAAATATCTTATTTGTTGGCAATGATTATATAGCAGTTGAAAATATAGATTTAAATAGAAATGACAGGCGTACCCTACAAATTTACACTATTGATAATTTAAAGGATAAAAAGCCAATCAAGTTATCAGATTTAATTGGAAATGATGGAAAAGATTTATTCCAAGAAGCTGCAAGTTCTAGTTTATCTTTAAACAAGGATATTCTGGCTAATGAGGAAAATGTGAGTTTATATAGGAGAAATGGTTATTGGACATTAAAGGGAAGGGTTAATTTCAAGGAAAACAACGAAGAACTTTATAAGGACTTTAACATTAAGGCCATTCCCCCTAAAGAAATGGTTAGCTATGATGAGTTGAGTTTACCATGGGATGCCATTAGGCTTACTGTGCCCGATGTAGTGGATGTCTTTTCTTCACCCAATAGTGATTTTTTAGTTGTAATTACTAGTGAAAATATTGTAATATATTCCTTAGATGAATACGATATAAATAAAAGTCCTATTGGAAAAATTCCCCTACCAAGAGATTCTAGTGTTATTATGAGTGAATGGGCGGTTGGAAGGTATCCAAATATATGGCAAAGTACCATGATCAAGTCTGGGGCTAAGGAAATTAACCTAGAGGAGTAAATATCAATTTAAAGGGGATGGTTTAATGGAAACTTTAGTTTCTTTATATACTGCTTTAAAATCTATATTGAAAGAACTTGCTGTATACTTTAATGACTCGAATATATTAATTTATGTATCCCTAGCCCTAATGGCTATAACACTTTTAACCCACTTGCTATTTAAAAAAGTACGGGTAGTAAAATACCTACCTGGTTTAATTGTCCTTTTAATAGGTATTTGGAACTTTTATGAAGTAATGAATACTATAACAGCAGTTGGCTCATTGCCAAATTTATTCTTGTTTGTAGTTGGAGTAGTATCTGGCTTGATTGGAATTTTATTTGCCTTAATAATAGGAATAATAGTAAAGCCAGTAAAAAAGAAAAAGAAAGCTGTAAAAAAGACTGATAAAGTGTTAAAAGAAGAGACCCCTGGCTCATGATAAGCTAGGGGTTTTTATATACTTATTTTATTAAATTTCTCTGTACATATTCCAACAGCCCCTGCATCTAGGGACTTCTTAACTTCTAAGCTTGACTTTATTAATCCACATGAAACTACTGGAAGCCCAGTTTCAAGACTAAAGTATCTAATCATATCTGTTAGAATGCCTGGAAGTAGTATTAGGCCATGGGGTCTTATTTCTCGTATATCTTCTAGAGCCTTTTTTACACTTATAGAATTATAAATTGGGTAATAGCCTAAACTAAAAACCCCCATATCTTTACTTTGCCTTAGTATAGCCTTGTTAGAAGATATAATCCCATCTAAGGATATATTTTTTAATATAAACTCTAAACCCCAGGAGTTTTTCATATAGCCTTCAATTGTATCCACAAAAATATAGAGGTTTTTTTGTTTGTTTTTTGCCTTTATAGAAAGGTCTTTTATAGTAAAAATATTAGATTGCATAAGAAAAATATTTTGACAAGTGGATTTTAATGCAAGATCAAAATCTTTTTTTGAATTGACCTCTGCAATTATTGGATAGGTCCTTAAACTTTCAAATAGCAAGCTCATTTTTATACTCCTTGATAAGTTTTACTTTTTTATTCCGTGAGTAGGATTTTATCTCAAATTCCCTCTTAAGGGCAGAGCTTTTATCTAAGAATTCCTCTGTATAAACATACTTAACAGGCCTTCTACCCCTTGTATACTTTGCCCCTAGACCAAGATTATGGTCTAAAAGTCTTTTTTTCAAAGAATTTGTATAGCCAGTGTAAAGGGTATTATCACTACACAGAAGTATGTAAACATAAAACATATCACTCATCTCCAGATCTAATTAAATCAAGAATTTTTTTTATTGTATCATAAGAATGTCCTTTCCTTTGAAGAAAACTGCCAACCTTTCTATAAACAACATCACTCTTTTCATTTTCTATTCCCTTGTATTTTAAAAGAACAACTTCTAAAAGTTCATCTAAGTCTTCTTCATATAAAGGAAGGACTCTTTCAATTATATCCCTACTTATTCCCTTCTTACCTAACTCATACTTAATCCTATAGGGGCCGTAGGCTTTTAAATTAGACTTCTCTAATAAAAATGTCTCTGCAAACTTGTAGTCATTCAAGTAACCTTCTTCTAAAAGCTCTGAAATTACAATTTCAATAGTTTGTATGTTATAATCCTTTGATTCCAAGTAAACTTTCATTTCCTCACAAGTTCTTTGCCTATAAGATAAAAAATTATAAGCTCTATTTTTGGCTTTTTTTATATTATCCTTATCCTTTAATACTTTTATAGTTTCTAAATCAAGGCACTTTCCCTTGTATAAATTAAACTCTTCCTTAATCCTATAATCTATTCCAAAAGCAAATTTTCCATCTAAATAAATATTATACCTGCTTTTATCTTTCTGTAGTGATATCTTAGTTATCTCCATATAAAATAAACCTACTTAATCTTTTTTTACTATTATATAAAAACCCAAAGCAATTAGCAGTACAGGCCAAAATTTCATTAGTCTGTAAATTGAAATTGATAGATGAGGGAATAATAAGTCAAAAACCATATATGACCCTATAAGAATTAAACCTAGGCCAAGAAATAATTTAGGATCCTTAGTAGAGGTAGATGTATTTTCATCACCTTCATTTTCACCCTCGCCTTCAGGGGGTATTACAATTCCACATATTAGGTAAGCTAGGGCAAATATTCCAAAAGATGACAAAGTTAAAACAAACCATATTATCCTAACAATAGTTGCATCTATATTGAAATAATCAGCCAAGCCCCCACAGACACCAAAGATATACTTATCATTTCTTGAACGAGTTAATTTTTTCATTTTCAACCTCCAATAATCTTAGTATCTTAAATGATATCAGATAAAGCGAAAAAATAAAATACTTGTATAAAACAATTCCCTTAAAGATTGGTTTATGGTAACATTATTTCGAGGTGGTTAATGTGTATGATTTAATATCAATTGCTTTTAAATACATCTTTGTAATTATAATTTATTTATTTATCTTTACTATAATAAGGATAATTTACTTAGATTTAAAAACAGTAGACTATAAGACAGGCTTAGGCCAAGCTTATTTAAAATTATTAAATAGGATGGATAGTCTTCCCTTTAATATAAGAGATTCCTATTCAATAGGCGATGAACTAAGCTTAGGCAGGTCTTCGTCTAATGATATTGTAATTAAAGACCCCTTTATATCCAAAAAACATTTTAGAATTTTAAAAGATGAAGGGGAGTTCTTTATAGAAGATTTAAACAGTTCAAATGGAACCTATGTTAATGGTGATAAAATAGGTGATGTAGTAGTATTAAAAAACAATGATTTAATCAAAACTGGAGACTTAGAATTTATATTCTTAAACAAAAATAAGGAGGATATTTAATTGGCTAATAATATGACAATAAAAACTCCTAGAAGAATACTTTTGCTCTTTCAAATATTAACAATATCTCTTATTTTTTTATATACTTGGGAGAGTTTAAATAAAAATGTATATATGCTTTCTATAGGGCTTGTCCTATTAACTTATATATCCAATATTATAGTTGCTAAAATTTCCTCTGGTGATAATTACCTATTTTTAATAGTAAGCATGCTTATGTCTATTGGGGTTATAATGATATATAGAATAAGTCCAGAATTAGGATTAAAGCAATTGTTGTGGTTAACTCTTGGGATAATTATATTTTTTTTAAGTTACTTTGCCATAAAATTTTTGTCGATTTGGGATAAACTTTTATACCCTTATATCCTTATAAATTACGGTTTTTTTGCCATAACCTTTATCCTAGGGATAAGAAAACATGGAGCTATAAATTGGATAGAGTTTAAGGGGGTAAGTATCCAACCAGGAGAGTTTGCCAAGATTGTCTTGGTCTTTATTATCGCAGCATACTTTGCAAATGAGTCATATAAAACTAAATTCAAATATTCTGAAAGTATTTTAATGGTGATTGTATATTCTTTTATTGGTTTATTTTTTATCCAAAGAGACTTAGGAACTGCCCTTGTATTTTTTGGGATATTTACAGGCTTGCAATTTATATATACACAAAAAACATACTTAATTTTGGGCAATATACTTGGAGCTAGTCTAGGAGGGTTAATAGGTTATTTCCTATTTGACCATGTTAAGATAAGAATCTTAACCTGGATAAACCCCTGGCCTTATATTGACAACAAGGGCTATCAAATTACCCAATCCCTCTTTGCAATTTCAAGTGGAGATTATTTTGGGACAGGCTTAGGCAGGGGGAACCCATCATTTATACCCCTATCCTATAATGACTTTATATTTTCTTCTATCACTGAAGAGATGGGTGTCTTTACTGGAATTGGCATTATTATGTTATTTATGCTACTAACTTATAGGGGTTTTAAGATAGGGCTTAAGCAAAAGCTTATTTTCTATAGAATACTTGCCATAGGCATAAGTTTAATGTTTGGTATTCAAGCATTTATAATTATTGGAGGGGTTTTAAAACTAATACCCTTAACTGGTCTGACACTTCCATTTGTATCTTATGGAGGGAGTTCAGTTATTGCAAGTTTTGCTGCCCTTGGAATTTTACAAGGGTCTTCAGAAAAACTAGAAGGGAGAATTGCATAAGGTGAATAATGAAAGAAAAAGAACTATAAGCCTTTTAGTAAGTCTCTTACTTGGCTTTGTTGTATTGATTATTTATATGAGCTATTTTCAAATATTTAAATCGGACACTATAAGAGATAATGCTTACAACAAGAGATTGTGGATGGATGAAGAAAGTATCCTAAGGGGTAGTATCTTTGATAGAAATGGTCAAGTACTAGCTTATTCAGAAAAAGCTAATGATAAAATAAATAGGATATATAAATACGATTACCTATATTCTCATATTATCGGTTACAGCCTCAGAGACTACGGAAAGGCTGGTTTAGAAAAGACCTTTAACAATGAACTAATAAATTCTAAAGAAGGATCAGGGATAGATGAGGTTATTGATATTATAAATCCTCAAAAGATTGGAAACAACTTAACCTTAACAATAGATGATGGTTTGCAGAAACTATCAAGGAACTTGTTAAAAGATAAAAGGGGTAGCATAATAACAATGAACCCAAACAATGGGGAAATACTCTCCATGGTAAGCATGCCTGACTTTAATGTAAATACCCTAAGTAAAGATTGGTCTTTTGTATCAGTTGATGAAAGAAGCCCCTTAGTAAATAGGGCAAGTCAAGGCCTTTATGCACCTGGATCAGTTTTTAAAATAATCACTGCCCTATCTATTTTAGATAACAATATTGAGTCTAAATATGATTGTAGCGGGAGTTTAGAGATTGATGGGTATACTATTAAAGACTTTAATGGCAATGTCCATGGTGAAATAGGATTAGAAGAGGCCTTTATAAATTCATGCAACACTTACTTTGCAAATTTCGCCTTAGATTTAGGCTATAGCAATTTAAAAGAGACAGCTGAAAGCTTGTTATTTAACAAGGAAATAAACTTGCAGCTAGATAATAAAAAATCTATTTTCCCCCAAAACTCCCTAGGAAAGACCGACTTAGGAGCAAGTGGTATAGGACAGGGTAGGATACTTACTACCCCATTAAATATGCTTCTTATTACATCAGCTATAGCAAATGAAGGAAAAATAATCTCTCCCTCACTAGTTAAAGAAGTAAAGACTCCATCTGACACTCTCGTATATAAGAATTCCTACAAGCTACTAGCTAGTGTAGATAAAGACAATGCTAATAAAATAAAGGCTATGATGAAGGGGGTAGTGGATAGGGGGACAGGTAAGAAGGCTTCTATAAAGGGTCTTAGTGTTTCTGGTAAAACTGGAACTGCACAAAACAGCAAGGGTTTAAATGACATTTGGTTTGTAGGCTTTGCCCCTTATGATAATCCACAAATTTCTGTAGTAGTCTTAATTGAAGATCAAACTTCAACGGGGGGAGAGGGTGCAGCTCCAATAGCAAGAGAATTAATTAATTATAGTCTTAAAAACATTGACCTTAGCGACTAGGCTAAGGTCATAAATATTATTATAAAAATTTAGTTTTTAAATTATTCCAATAAGTGTCTTTACTAAAGGTCAACTTGTTTACATGCTTATCAGATAGGGTGAGGTGGACTTCTTCAATACTATCGTATTTAAATTCCATTCCATCATTTACCACTAATATAGAGTTTTCATATCTCAATTCAGGTTTTATCTTTATTATAGATTCCCCTGCAACAATAATACTATTTGGTAGGCTCCTGTAAGCACTTGAATTTATTGGGGCAAGTGGTGTTATTTGAAGTGAAGAGATACTTGGATAAACAATACTCCCACCTGCTGAAAAGTTATAGGCTGTAGACCCTGAAGGGGTTGAAACTATAAGGCCATCCCCACTAAATCTTTGTAGGTGGTTATCATCTATAAACATTTCTATGTGAATAACCTTAGACTTAACCCCCTTTATTACTATTTCATTTACCCCGGTTAAATAATAGCATTTCTTTTTAGTACAAACTTTAGCATCAACCATGCAAACTTTTTCCACCTTATAAGCCTTGGCAAGGTACATAGAAATAAACTTGTCTATTTCATTAGGCTGCAGTTCTTGGAAAAAACCCAAATGCCCAGTGTTTATACCCACAAAGGGTATTTCAGGGAAGGCATTCCTATGGACAGCCCTTAAAAAGGCCCCATCTCCTCCAATGCATATATTCAAACTTGCATTGGGATCGTATTTTTCTGGAGTGGAAAAACCATTTTGTTTCAATTTATAAATTAAGTTCTTTTTAGTCTTTCTCGATTCATAATTTTTATTGGATATTATATTAATTATTTCATTCTCCATTTGTAAAACCCCTTTTACCTAGTATTAAAATCTTAGAGATATTGTTATAATAATTTTAACACACTATATAATTCTTTAACAGTAATTTAAAAAAGCAAAATTGAAAGGATAGGTCACATGTATAATTATCTTGAATTAAAGAACACAAAAGATGCAACTAAACTTGAGGACTTTGTAATATCTTGTGGTTTATCTGGTCGTATGTTTAGGAAATTAATAAAAATAGGTAATATAAAGATAAACGACAAGTTAATAAAAAATAAAAAATACCTACTGAAAGCAGGGGATAGAGTAAGGATTTATTTATTAGAAGAAGATATTGATATAAAAGCCCAAGAAATGGACCTTGAAATCCTATATGAGGATGAGGATATAATTGGTGTTAATAAGGGTCCCTTCTTAGTAGTCCACCCTACAAAGAATATTGTTGATAATACACTTTCAAATGGAATGGCTTATTATTTTT
>CAZSLV010000028.1:0-22353 GCA_964607545.1 uncultured Gudongella sp.
CCCTAAGATTATGTCATATAGTACTTATTTACTTCCAGTATGTCCAAATCCTCCCCTACCCCTACTTGTATTCTCAAGTTCTTCCACTTCATCAAAGTCAAATTTTTCATATTTAATTAGGACAAGTTGGGCAATCCTATCGCCAGGATTAATTGTAAAGTCCTCTTTAGAAAGGTTTATTAAAATTACTTTCACCTCTCCCCTGTAATCACTGTCTATAGTACCTACTCCGTTTACTAAAGAAATACCATGGTTTATAGCCAGGCCACTTCTAGCCCTTACTTGTGCTTCATAACCATCTGGCACTTCTAAAAAGATGCCTGTTTCAACTAGGTGCCTGTCAAGTGGTCCTAAAACAATAGGTGAATCAATATTAGCTATAAGGTCCACTCCTGCGGAGCCTTTTGTTTTATATTCAGGCAATTTATACTTACCCCTGTTGACAACCCTTACTTTCATTAAAACTCCCCCTTAAGGTCAAAAACTTTAGCAAGATCACTTATTAATTTCCTTTCATTCTTTACTCTTCCAACACAAGCTATATTTACCCTTGCATAGTCAAAATACTTATCTATAATTTTTATTATATCATTTAATGATATTTCATTTACCTTATTTATTACTGATTCTGGAGTTTCTATTTCCTTATTGTGTAAAACATCCTTGCCCATTTCATACATCTTATTAAAAGAGCTTTCTAAACTTAAGATATAGGACCCCTTTAATTGTTCTTTAGCCTTTTTTAATTCATCTTGGCTAATGTATTCTTTTTTCAACCTATCTATTTCTTCTCTAATTAACTTAGCTACGTTAACAACTTCCTTAGAATTTAACCCTGCATATATGGATATAAAACCAGAATCTAAAAAGGATGAAATTGAAGACTCAATATTATAACTGAGGCCTTCTTCCTCCCTTATCCTTTGAAAGAGCCTTGAACTCATGGTACCACCTAAAAGATTGTTTACAATCATGCTTGGAAAAATGTCTTTTGAATATTCAGAAGGGCCTGGAAAGGCTATACATAAGTTAAATTGTTCTATATCTTTATTTATAAGTCTTATATCACTCTTCATTTCCAACTTATAAGAATAATCTTTATTAGATTTATCCCCATCCATATTAAAAGACCCAAAAGCTTTATTTAAAAGTTCAAAGCTTTCTATTTCATCAAAATTACCATTTAAGGAAAGGATTATATTATCTGGGATATATTTTTCATAAAAGTAATCAAGTATCTTTTCCTTACTTAAGCTATTTACACTTTCTTGACTACCTAGGATGGGTAGGGCCAAGGGAATGTCCCCAAAGACCATTTTGTCTAATAACTCATAAACTAAATCATCTGGTAGGTCTAGGTACATTTTTATTTCTTCTATTATTACGCTTTTTTCTTTTTCAATATCACCTTCATCAAATTTAGAATTCTTAATCATATCTCCTAAAATTTCTATTGCAACTGGTAAGTGTTCTGTAATTACCTTTGTATAGAAACAAGTGTGTTCCTTACTTGTAAAGGCATTTATTTGTCCCCCTACATCATCAATTGCCTCAGCAAGTTGTCTTGTTGTTAAACTTTTAGTCCCTTTAAATAGCATGTGCTCGATAAAATGCGATATGCCATTGTTTTTTTTATCCTCATAGAAGGAACCACTTTTAACTATAAAACCCAGGGTTGCTGAATTTAAGTGATCAATTTTATTCATTATTAATTTGATCCCATTATCTAATTCTTTTATTATATGCATTAAAGCCTCCAAAAACTGATTAATATTTTTAAAAAAATAACATGAACCAAAATGGTCCATGTACTTATAACTATTGTAGGAAGTTAATCATAAAACATCCATTATTAGTTTAATTTAGAAATTTAATATATTAAGTCTTATTAATTATCTTCTTTTACTTCTTTTTCTTCATCTTTTAAAAGAGCTTTTCTAGAAAGGTTAATCCTACCTTGTTTGTCGATTTCCATAACCTTAACCATTACTTCATCCCCAACATTAAGAACATCTTCAACCTTATTTACTCTTTCTTTTGCTAGTTGTGATATGTGTACTAAACCTTCTTTTCCATTTAAAACTTCTACAAAAGCACCAAAGTTCATTATCTTAGTAACTTTACCTAGATAAACTTCCCCTGCCTCTATTTCTTTAACTATATTTAAGATCATATCAATAGCTTTTTTACTGCCTTCCCCATCATTAGATACTATGGAAACCTTGCCATTATCATCTATATCAATCTTAACTCCTGTTTCATCAATTATCCTATTAATAACCTTACCTCCAGGTCCTATAATATCCCTAATCTTATCAGGATGAATTTGTAGGGTTTGGATTCTAGGTGCATACATAGAGAGTTCTTCTCTAGGTGAAGAAATAGCTTCACTCATCTTATCTAATATGTGTAATCTTGCTATCCTAGCTTTTTCTAGTGCTTCCTTTAGGACGCCTTCATCAATTCCTGCTATTTTTATATCCATTTGAATAGCTGTAATACCATCCTTGGTCCCAGCTACTTTAAAGTCCATATCTCCTAAGTGGTCTTCTAAGCCTTGAATATCAGTTAATATTGCAACCTTATCTTCATGCTTAATTAAACCCATGGCAATCCCAGCAACAGGGGCTTTTATTGGTACCCCAGCATCCATTAGGGCCAAAGTACTACCACAAACGCTTGCTTGAGAGGATGACCCATTTGAACTTAAAACCTCAGAAACAAGTCTTAGGGTGTATGGGAAGTCTTCTTCAGAAGGAATTACAGGTTCTAAAGCCCTTTCTGCTAAAGCTCCATGGCCTATTTCTCTTCTACCTGGACCTCTCATAGGTCTTGTCTCTCCAACTGAATATGAAGGGAAATTATAATGGTGCATATATCTCTTATTTGAATCTTCACTTATACCATCAATCTTTTGAACATCTCCAGAAGCTCCCAAGGTAGCTATTGTAAGAACTTGAGTTTGTCCTCTTTTAAATAGGCCAGACCCGTGTACTCTAGGCAATAAACCAACTTCAGAAGTAATCTCTCTAATTTCATCAAGGCCCCTATTATCTGGTCTTTTTCCTTCTTGGGTAATTAATCTTCTAACTATATTAGTAATTATATTATCCATTGTTGTTTTAATATCTTTTTCATTTTCAGGATAAAGTGAAATAAGGTGTTCTAGTGTTTCTTCCTTTACCTGTGTCAAGTTCTTTTCTCTTTCCATTTTATCTTCTGTGTTAAGAGCTTTAGCAAGTTTTTCTTCTGCAAATTCTATAGTGTTTTTTTCAACTTCTGGGTCAGGTGCGAATAAGGTTACCTCTACCTTTTCTTTTCCACATTCCTTAACCATAGTCTCAATAAAGTCACATATATTTTTAATTTCATCATGGGCCATAAGGATTGCCTTTAGCATAAGGTCCTCTGATAAAAAGTTTGACCCAGCTTCAACCATCATAACTGCATCTTTGGTTCCTGAAACTACTAAATTTAAGTCAGAAACTTCCCTTTGTGCACTATTTGGGTTTAAGACTAATTCCCCATCTACAAGCCCAACCATAACTGCTGCAGTTGGTCCATTAAAGGGTATATCAGATATAGACAAGGCAATTGATGACCCTATCATAGCTGCTATTTCAGGGCTGTTGTCTTGGTCTACTGATAAAACTACTGCTACTACCTGTACATCATTTCTAAATCCATCAGGAAACAGGGGTCTAAGTGGCCTATCTATAAGTCTAGATGTTAAAATAGCTTTTTCACTTGGCCTACCTTCTCGCTTAATAAAACCTCCTGGGATTTTACCAACAGAATATAGTTTTTCCTCGTAATCACAGCTTAGGGGGAAAAAGTCTATTCCCTCTCTTGGTTTTTTAGATTGAGTTGCTGTAACCATTGTAACGGTATCTCCATACTGGACTAGGCAAGCTCCGCTAGCCTGTTCTGCTACTTTACCTATGGTCACAGTAAGGTCTCTTCCTGCTAATTTATAATGAAACTGTTTCTCCATAAAATACCTCCTTATACTTAACTTTTATTAATACTCTATATAAATCAATAGAGCGGGAAATCCCGCTCTAATTAACCTCTGATTCCTAGTTTTTCAATTAAAGAACGATATCTCTCAATATCTTTATTCTGTAAATATCTTAGTAAGTTTCTTCTTGTACCTACCATTTTAAGAAGTCCTCTTCTTGAGTGATGATCTTTCTTATGACTTTGTAGATGCTCATTAACAGAATTAATTCTGTGAGTTAGTAGGGCTACTTGTACCTCTGGTGACCCAGTATCTCCTTCGTGTAATTTGTAAGCATCCATAATTGTGTCTTTTTCTTCCTTTGTTAACATTTAATACACCTCCATATTTTTTTTATCCACCATAAGCTATGCACTCGCTGAGGTACGATAAGCATGGCCTAGGTAATCTTTAACATTTAAAGTCTATCATATTTTAATAAAAATGTAAATCTGAATTTTCTTTAACGTATTTGATATCCTTATTCATTTGCTTAATTAAGTCTTCTACAGAATCAAACTTCATTTCAGGTCTTATATATTCAAGAAAGAATATTTCAATTTCTTCCCCGTATATATCTTTATCTAGACCGATAATGTGATTTTCTATCTTTAGTTCATCTTCCTTAAAGGTTGGGTTTATGCCTACATTTGTTGCACTTAAATAAGTTTTACCCATAATTTTAGTTTGAGTTCTATAAATTCCTTTTTTAGGTATTACATACTTATTTTTTAAAAGTAGGTTGGCAGTTGGAACACCTAATTTCTTTCCTATTCCCTTACCATGGATGACTTCCCCAACTATAGCATAGGGTCTAGATAAGAGATAATTTGCTTCTTTTATATTTCCATCTTGTATGTGGTCTCTTACAAGGGTACTACTTACTATTTGATTGTTTATTTTAAGGGGTTCCATAACTTCTAAGGTAAAATCTAACTCTTTAGAAAGTCTCTTAAGTTCTCCTACATCTCCTTGTGCCTTATAGCCAAACCTGTAATCAGACCCAACGCTTACAAATTTGCAATTTAACTTATTAATTAGGATGTCTATTACAAATTCTTTGGGGCTTAGCTGCATTATATCCCTATCAAATTTCATTGTATATAAAACTTCAACACCTAATTTTTCTAGAAAGTCATTTTTTTGCTTGTTATTATTTATTAGGGCAGGCCCATTACCATAAACAAATGATTTAGTATGATTTTCAAAAATTAATAAAGAAGGTTTTAAATTTCTTACCCTTGCATTTTCAATCATGGATTTAATAAGTTCTTGGTGGCCTTTATGAACCCCATCGAAATTTCCTAGTGCCAAAGCAGTAAGAAACCTATTTTCACTATTAAAATCTATTCTAACTATCTCCATTTATTATCACCTTATTAGGACTTTATCCATTTTTATAAATCTTGTATTATTTTCATCAATTAGTTTTCCAATACCAATAAATTCATCCCCACTATATACCCTTACAGGTTCATTATCTATAATATCTTCATATGAAGAAACCCTCAACTTTAAGCCATTAGTTAAATGCTTATAATCTTTTGCATCCATCTTAATCTCTTTAAGATGGTCTAGGGCCTTATCCATAGGAAGGAGGGCTAATAATTTGTCCTCTTTTGAAAATTGATTTAAAGTTTCCATACCATAGGAATCTGAAAGTTTAAAAGTCCCTACTCCTACCCTTAACAAATAGGACATATGACCATATGTTCCAAGGGCAAGTCCTAGGTCATTACACAGGGTCCTTATATAGGTCCCCTTAGATACTTTAGCATAAAATAATACCCTTTTATTATCTATAATATCAAGAATTTTTAATTCGCTTATATTTATATCATTAGCCTTTCTTTCAATTATAATTCCTTCTCTAGCTAATTCATAAAGTTTTTTCCCATCAATTTTTTTTGCAGAAAACATAGGTGGTATTTGCTTTTTTGACCCCTTAAAGTCATTAAATACCCTTTTTATGTCCTCTTCACTTATTTCTTTATTGGAATAATTAATTATTTTACCTTCCTTATCCTGGGTATCTGTTTCGCTTCCTAGTGTTAGCTCACCTATATACTCCTTACCTACATTTAAAAGGTATTCAGACACTCTAGTTGCCTTTCCAATGCAAATAGGCAAAACTCCTGTAGCCATAGGGTCTAGGGTTCCAGTGTGCCCTACCTTCCTTGTTTTATATAATCTTCTAAAGTAATATACAGCATCGTGTGAAGTCATACCCTTAGGTTTGAAAAAGTTTACTATACCATCCATTAAGTCACCTTATCTTTATATATATTTATTAAGCTCTTCTAAAAGTAGCTTTTCTGTTTCAACCATTGTATATGGGGAACTTGCTCCAGAGGCCCTAATATGGCCTCCACCACCAAAGAATGAACATACCTTGTTAGCATCAACATAGTCCTTAGTTCTAAGGCTTAACTTTATTTCCTTGTTTTCAAGTTCTTTTAACAAGCAAGCAACTTCAACCCCTTCAGTATCTCTTAAGAATTCTACTATGCCCTCAGTTTCATCTGGCTTAGCCCCTGTTTTCAAGTACATATCACTTGTAACCCTAGCAATTGCAATCTTCCCATCCTTATAAAGGTCTAGGTTAGAAATTGCACTAATAAAAAGTTTTGTTGTAGATAAACTTCTTTTTTGATACAAGTTTTTATTTATTTCATGGGCTTTAATTTGATAATCATATAAGGAAGCAACAATTTGCAAAGTGTTTTTGCTAACGCTTTCATAAGTAAAGCGTCCTGTGTCTGTACTTATTGCTACATAAATGCAGGTTGCTATATCTTCATCTATTGGGAAATTCCCCCTAGTTAAAACTTGGTATACAATTTCCCCCGTAGAGGATGAGCTACTAACTACAAGGTTTAAGTCTGCAAAGTTAGAATTACTTATATGGTGGTCAATATTTATTGTTTTTTTAGAAGTTTCTATCAAGCTTTTATTTAAGCCTAACCTATCTTCATCACTACTATCTAAAACTATAAGAAGGTCTATATTAACCTTAATATCTTCGATTTTTTGCATATTTATAAGGCCAGGTAGGAAGTCATATGCTTGTGGAATTATATCTGGCCTTACAAAGATTATATTATCGCTAAGTTTTTTTAAAGATAATCCCAATCCTATTAATGAACCCAGACTATCGCCGTCTGGGTTCTTGTGAGAAACAACTCCAATGTTTAAGCCTTTATCAATAGAATCCCAAACAAGGTCAATTACATTATTCATTATCATTTTCCTCATCAGTAGAGGAGTCTTCTTGTAGGGTTGACTCTTTATTAACCTTTTCTATTAACTGAGTCATATAAAGGGCTTCCTCTATGCTCTTATCAAGGTAAAAAACGGGTTCTGGCACATGCCTTAAGGAAATCCTTTTTCCAATTTCATTTCTAATAAAACCCTTAGCATTTTCTAAACCCTTGATAGTGCTAGCCTTTTCCTCATCACTACCTAGAACTGATATATATATCTTAGCTGTATTTAAGTCTTTTGTTACAACCACCCTATTTACACTAGGAAGTCCACTTATCCTAGGGTCTTTTATCTCCCTAAACAACAAGTCTGATACTATTTTTTTAACTTCTTCTGAAATCCTATTTATTCTCTTTTCGTTCATAGTCTCAACCTCACCCTAATCCTTTATTTCTTTTAGGATGTAAGCTTCTAGGTTATCCCCTTCTTTAATATCATTAAAATTCTCTAATCCTAGACCTGCTTCATATCCTGTCAAAACTTCTCTTGCATCATCTTTAAATCTCTTTAAGGATGATACGTTGCCATCAAATATAACAATGTCATTTCGAAGTAACCTTATCTTTGAATTTCTAGTTATCTTACCACTTACAACATAAATCCCTGCTATAGAGTTGCCAGTTGGGAGTCTGAAGGTTTCCCTAACAGTAGCCCTACCTAAAACTTCTTCTACTATTTTTGGTGCATGCATACCTTTCACGGCTGCTTGTATATCTTCTATTGCTTCATAAATTACCCTGTAGGTTCTTATGTCAACTTCTTCTTTTCTTGCTATTTCTATAGCATTTAAGTTAGGCCTTACATTAAAGCCAATTACTATAGCATTTGAAGCTGATGCTAGCATTATATCTGATTCACTTATCCCACCTACACCACCATGGATTAAGTTAACCTTAACTTCTTCTGTGTCTAACTTGTTTAAGGATTGGCTTAGGGCTTCTATAGATCCCCTAACATCACCTTTTACAATTATATTTAAGTCTTTAATTTCACCTTGCTTTATTCTCTCGAACAAGTCATCTAGGGAAACTTTAGAACTTTGCTTCATTTGCACTTCTCTTAACTTATCTTTTCTCACGCTTGATAAGTGTCTAGCAGCCTTTTCATTTTCAACTGCAAATATTAAGTCTCCTGCATTTGGAACTTCAGATAAACCTAAAATTACAACAGGAATGGAAGGGGTTGCTTTTTTAACCTTTTTCCCCTTTTCATCAAGCATGGCTCTTATTCTACCATTAGCTGTTCCTGAAACTACCATGTCACCTACATTAAGAGTTCCTTTTTGTACAAGGACAGTTGCAAGAGGACCCTTACCCTTATCTAGTTGGGCTTCAACAATAGTTCCTACTGCTCTTCTATTTGGGTTTGCCTTTAATTCTTGCATTTCAGCAACTAATAAAATCATTTCTAATAGTTCTTCTATACCTATCCTATTTTTTGCAGAAACAGGTGCTATTATAGTATCTCCGCCCCATTCTTCTGGAACTAAGCCATTGTCAGAAAGCTCTTGTTTTATCCTGTCTAAGTTAGAATCAGGCTTATCTATTTTATTTATAGCTACAATAATAGGTACTCCAGCTGCCTTAGAATGGGAGATAGCTTCTATAGTTTGTGGCATAACTCCATCATCAGCTGCTACAACTAAAATGGCTATGTCTGTTACCTTAGCCCCCCTGGCCCTCATTGATGTAAAAGCCTCATGACCTGGTGTATCTAAAAAGACTATTTTTTTATTGTTAATATTAACTGCATAAGCCCCTATATGCTGGGTAATTCCACCAGCCTCTACCCCTGTTACATTGGTGTGTCTAATGGCATCAAGTAAAGATGTCTTACCATGGTCTACATGGCCCATAACTGTTACTACAGGGGGTCTTTGGACTAGATCTTTAGGGTCATCATCAAAGTCTAATAAATCTTCTTCCGTTTCCTCCTGTTCAACTTCTAAAGCTATGACATCAAAGCCAAATTCATCAGCTACAATAGCAGCTATTTCACTATCTATAGATTGGTTTTGATTGACCATAACACCTAGGCCAATTAACTTAGTTATTATTTGAGCTGGGTTAACCCCTATTTTTTCAGCTAACTCTTTTACCATTATTTCAGCTTCTATTTCTATGGTCTTATCGTTACTAGACTTAGGCTTAACGTCTTCACTTGCTTCTTCAACTTCATCAATTATTTCTTCTTTCAATTCTTCTATATCATCTTCCTCCAAACTCTTATCCTCTGTTAAAAGGTCCTTAATTAATAGGGCCTCTTCTTCTTCAATCGAACTCATATGACTCTTAACATTAAGATCAAGCTCTTCGATCTTATCCATTAGTTCCTTACTGCTAATATTTAATTCCTTAGCTAGTTCATACACTCTCACTTTTGTCATACGTACACCTCCTATGTGTTTAAGGTGAATCTTTAGTTATCTATGACTTCCTTTAATTTATCATATACTTCTTCTGTTATATTTGTCTCCAAGGCCCTATTAAACTTCTTGTTCTTATAGGCTTCTTCAAAACACTTTATATCAGGACAAATATAAGCACCTCTACCATTTGCCTTCCCAGTAAGGTCTACACTTACTAGGTTTTCCTTGTTTTTAACAACCCTAATAAGTTCTTTTTTAGGTTTCATTTCATTGCATCCGATACATTTTCTTAGAGGTATTTTCCTAGGACTCATAATAACCCTCCTTATTCGTAGATACTTTTATAAATTTTCTGTCTCATCTAGTGTAACTTCCTCTTTTTCTTCTTCTATAATAGAATCTTTTATATCTAAGCTATCTGACAAGGCCTTGTACTGGCTTTCTGATTTGATATCTATTTTCCAATTTGTAAGCTTTGCTGCAAGCCTTGCATTTTGGCCTTCTTTTCCTATTGCCAATGACAATTGATAATCTGGCACTACAACCATGGCAGCTTTTTCCTTTTCATTTGCTATTACTTTAACTACCTTTGATGGGCTTAAGCTGTTTGCTATAAATTCCTTTGCATCCTTACTCCAAATAACAATGTCGATTTTTTCACCGTTTAATTCATCTACAATAGCCTTAACCCTAGCCCCCTTAAAGCCAACGCATGAACCAAGTGGGTCTACATCTGGGTTTTTGGAAAAGACTGCTATCTTAGTCCTAGAGCCAGCTTCTCTTGAAATAGAAAATATTTCTACAATCCCATCAGATATTTCTGGAACTTCAAGTTCAAATAACCTTTTTACAAGGCCAACACTAGCCCTTGATAAGACTATTCTAGGACCCTTGGTCGTTTTCTTTACTTCCAAGATTAAAAGCTTTAACCTTTTTCCTTGCTCATAACTTTCATTTAAGATTTGTTCTGCTGGAGGTAGTATACCCTCAGTTTTTCCTAAATCTATATAAACATTATTTTTAGCAATTCTTTGAATTTGTCCAGTAATTATTTCATTTTCACGATTTGCAAATTCATCAAAGATTACATCTCTTTCAGCATCCTTAATCCTTTGTATTACTACTTGCTTGGCTGTTTGTGCAGCTATCCTCCCAAAGTCTCTTGGGGTTATTTCAATTCTTGCTACATCACCTAGTTCAAGATTACTATCAATTTTCTTTGCATCTTCTAGAGAAATTTGTAAAGCCTTATCCTCTATCTGATCATCTTCTACAATGTCCTTTGTTGCATATACCCCAACAAGGCCAGTTAACCTATCCATTTCTACAAATACATTGTGTGACGATCCAAAATTCTTTTTATAACTGGATATTAAAGCTGATTCTAAAGCATCAAATATAATATCCTTAGATATGCCCTTTTCTTTTTCTATTTCTTCAAGAGCGTTGATGAAGTCAACGTTCATCTAAGTATTCCTCCTTAAAATTTAATTGTTAATCTTATAATTGAAATGTCTTTTCTATCAATTTGTTTTTTTCCATCTAGACTTTCAATTACAATAGTGTCTTTGTCATATGAAAGTAATTGACCTTCATAGGTTTTTTGATTATTAATTGCCTTGTAAAGACTTACCTCTATTTCTTTTCCGATATTTCTCTCTAAGTCCCTATCAGTTTTTAAGGGTCTGTCAAGTCCAGGCGAAGATACTTCTAAATAATATGGGTTGTCAATAATATCCTTCTCATCCAAAACACTACTTAGACTTTCACTCATAAGTTGACAATCATCTAAACTAACTCCACCTTGCTTATGGATAAATATCCGCAAATAATAGTCACTTTTTTCTTTTACATACTCTACATCTACCAGCTCATAGCCTAATTCATCACAAACTTCTTCACAGATGCCTTTAATTTTAGGTATAAATGAGTTTTTCTTCAATTATCTCCCCCCCAATGCCTTTGACAAAAACTAAGAGTGGGAAAACCCACTCTTGCCTTAAGTAACTAAAATTGTCTTAATAAATTATACCATATTACCCCATTTATATCAAATATTAGAATAAACTAATTTGATTGCTTTGGGGGAGCTTATCCAAGCACCCATGGTTTTTTAAAGCTTCTATTACAGGCTTAGTAGCCTTACCTCTTATTATTAAATCTTCTATAGAGATAAAGGGGGTTACTTCTCTTTCTTCGTGAATTTTTTTTGCTACATTTTCCCCTACCCCTTCTAGAGCCTTTAAGGGTGGCAGGATACCTTCCTCACTAAGCATAAACCTATCTGCATCAGACTTGTATAAGTCAACTTTAAGGAACCTATATCCCCTAGCATACATTTCTAGTGCAACTTCTAAAACTATTAACTCATTTTTTTCCTTAGCTGTAGCAGCCAAGCCTTTTTGTTCTAATTCCTTGATTTTTTCCCTTATGGGGCCTTCACCTCTTATAATTAGGTCAGCCTTAAAATCAGCCCATTTAGTTGTAAAGTAAGTTGCATAAAAGGCTTCTGGATGGTAAACCTTAAAGTAGGCTATCCTAAAGCTCATGGTTACATATGCAGCAGCATGGGCTTTAGGAAACATGTACTTTATTTTATTGCAGGATTCTATATACCATTGTGGAATACTTAGGTCTTTCATTGCTTTTTCTTCTTCTTGACTTAAACCCTTACCCTTTCTAACCTTTTCCATAATAAAGAAAGCTTGCTTCTTATCCATACCAGCCTTTATTAAGGATAACATTATATCTTCCCTTGTTGAAATCACTTCAGAAAGTTGGGCAACCTTGTTTTTTACTAAGTTTTGTGCATTGTTTACCCAAACATCAGTCCCATGCGATAAGCCACTTATCCTTACAAGTTCAGAGAAAGTACTTGGCTTAGTATCAACTAACATTTGTCTTACAAACTTTGTACCAAATTCTGGAATCCCCAAAGTTCCAACTGTAGAATTGATACTTGTTGAATCTATCCCCAAGGGTTCGAGGCTAGTAAATATTTGCATGGTTTTCTTATCATCTAGGGGGATATTTAAGGGGTTTTCACCAGTAAAATCTTCCAACATCTTTATGATAGAGGGGACATCATGACCTAGTATATCTAATTTTAAAATCCTCCCACTTATGGCATGATAATCAAAATGAGTAGTTATCACACCTGATGTCTTATCATCTGCAGGGTATTGAATAGGGGTAAAATCTAATATATCCTTATAGTCTGGAACTATCATTACTCCTCCAGGGTGCTGGCCTGAAGATCTTTTTATACCCGTGCACCCCTTTAAGAGCCTATTTAATTCAGCCCCATTTATAATCTTTTCCCTTTCTTCAAAGTACTTTTTTACAAACCCATAAGCAGTTTTATCAGCTATAGTTCCAATAGTACCTGCTCTAAATACCTTTCCTTGGCCAAATAAGTGTTCTGTATACTTATGCGCTTTAGATTGGTATTCTCCAGCAAAATTTAAGTCTATATCAGGTTCCTTGTCTCCTTCAAAGCCCAAGAAAACTTCAAAAGGTATATCTTGCCCATCTTTTACATATAATTCTCCACACTCTGGACAAAACTTATCTGGTAAGTCAAAGCCTGATGCTATTGTTCCATCTTCAAAAAACTCAGACTTATTGCACTTAGCACAAACATAATGGGGTGGGAGGGGATTTACTTCTGTTATACCACTCATAGTAGCTGCAAAGGATGAACCTACTGACCCCCTAGACCCTACCAAGTAGCCATCTTCAATAGACTTAGAAACTAGTTTTTGAGCAATTATATACATAACAGCATAGCCATTTTTTATTATGGAGTCTAATTCCCTATCTAGCCTTGCTTTAACTATTTGAGGTAGGGGGTTACCATATTTCCTATAGGCCATTTCTTCTGCTATAGACCTTAACTCTTCATCAGCACCCTCAATTTTAGGAGGGAAAGTTCCACTTGGTATGGGGATACATTCATCTATTTTATCATTAATTTTATTTGGGTTTGTTATAACTACCTCATAGGCAATCTTATCCCCAAGATAAGAAAATTCCTCTAACATTTCTAAACTTGTTTTAAAATACAAGGGGGGTTGGTTATCTGCATCTGAGAACTTTTGTCCAGACATTAAAATTCTCCTGTAAATTTCATCTTCCTTATCTAGAAAATGTACATCCCCTGTAGCTACTACTAGTTTATTGTGTTTAACCCCTAGGTCGTATATTTTTTTATTAATAGCTTGAAGTTCTTCTATATTTTTAACTATGCCACTTCTTAATAGGTGCTCATTATTTCCTATTGGCTGTATTTCAAGGTAATCATAGAAGTTGACAATTTCATTAATCTCAGAAGAAGGCCTGTTTCTAATAATTGCCTTATAAAGCTCCCCCGCCTCACAGGCACTCCCTATTAGGAGGTTCTTTCTCAACTTAGATATAATTGACTTAGGCATCCTTGGCTTTCTATGAAAGTAGTCTATGTGAGAATCGGAAATTAACTTATACAAGTCTTTTAAGCCAGCTTGGTTTTTAGCTAATATAATTGTATGGTACATATCTCCCTTAGTTATATCAGCAGAAGATTTTAGGGAATTTAATTCTGATAAATACTTAAACTTTTTATCTTCTAGTATTTCAAGAATCTTAAGGAGGATATTTGCTGTTGCTAGAGCATCATCGACTGCCCTATGATGGTTTAATAAGTCTACCTTTAAGTGTTTAGCTATTAGGTTTAACTTATGACTTTTTAAGTTTGGAAAAACTGCTCTTGCAAGTTCTAGGGTATCTAATACAGGATTTCCTATAGGATAAGCAGAATCTTTATTGTTTTCCCTAATAAAGCCCATATCAAAGGAAGCATTGTGGGCAACTAGGGTTGCATCCCCTATAAATTCCTTAAATTTTGGTAAAACTTCTTTAATACTTGGTTTATCAAAGACCATTTCATCACTGATGCCGGTTAAATTAGTAATTAACTCAGGTATGGGGCGACCAGGATTTATTAATTGAGAAAAGCTTTCAGCAATTTCTCCACTTTTTATTTTTATAGCTCCAATTTCAGTTATTTTATCGTTTTTAGGTGAAAGACCTGTTGTTTCTATATCAAATACAACAAAATCTCCGAGTCCCTTCTCTTCTATGTTCCCACTAACTATTTCTTTTTTATCATTTATCATGTAAGCTTCTACACCGTATATGATTTTTATTTCCTTACTCATATCCATGGCATCGGGAAAGGCTTGAACTACCCCATGGTCTGTTATCGCTATAGCCTTATGTCCCCAGTCTATAGCTCTTTTTATCAAGTCTTTTGTGTGGGAGACCCCATCCATTGAGCTCATTTGAGTGTGGAGGTGAAGTTCTATCCTCTTATTCTCACTCGTATCCTCCCTTATGTGTTCTTGAATTAACTCTAGGGATTTTAACATCAAGGATACTTCCTTGTTGTATGTATCATAAACTATGTCACCATGGATTAGGGCATGACTTTTTTCTTTTACATTTTTTAAAAAACTTTCGCTTTGGTCCTTATTTAAGAAGGCCTTGCATGAAATAGAGCTTGATCCATCAGATACATAAAATATTACTAGGGTCCTGCCATCTTTAATGGTCTTAACTTCATACTGGAATATTTCACCCTTTATAATTGCATCCCCTTGTTGCATTTCTATATCAGTAATTTTGATGGGTTCATTTTTAATATTCTTACCATACTTAAAGCTTACCTTTTTACTACTTTTGCTTAAAAGACTAGTATTAGCTAGCATGTCCTTTAAGATTATCCTCTCTTCTATTTCCTGGTTATAGATAAAATCATCTGAAGTAGGGTCCTTCCTATAGGTAATATTTAAAAATTTACCACTTGATTTAAGAATAAAATCAGACAAGTCATCTTTTAAACCATTTGATGTAATTGATTGGTAGGCTATAATACTTGGAAGTATTAAATTAAATTCTTCTCCTTCTTCAAATTCTATTTCGTTTATAAAAGAAAAGCTAGATTTAATATCTTTAGTAATTTTTAATTTAGTGATTTCCAATATTTCATCTAGAGGATAAGCTTTTGTAACGGGAATATAGGAAAACTCAAAGACAAAATCCTTTAAATGGTTCTTAAAGGATTTTTCTATGTTTTCCCTATCGTTATTTGAAAGCCAAGGCTCTTCTTCAATATATACAAGAACTTTTAATTCTTCCTTAAATATTTGTATTTTTTGAATTACAAGATCTTTAATTAATTCTTGAATTTCTATAACACTAGGAAATAATTCTTTAAGAGTCTTTGTCTTTTTAGGCATGAAATTCTCTCCCTTTTAACTTATAACTTTTCTATTTCTTTAAGGAGCTCTTCGAGTAAGTTTTCTTCAGGTACTTTCTTTATTATGAGGCCCTTTTTAAAGATTAAGCCTTCACCATCTCCACCTGCAATGCCTATGTCTGCTTCCCTTGCTTCACCAGGGCCATTTACAGCACAACCCATTACAGCTACCTTTAAGGGTTTTTTTATATTTTCTAATCTCTTTTCTACTTCTTTGGCTAGGGATATTAAATCTATATTTGTCCTTCCACAGGTGGGGCAAGAAATAAATTCTAAACCCTCATTTAAAAGGCCTAGGGACTTTAATATTTCTTTTCCAACCTTCACTTCTTCTACGGGGTCAGATGTTAAGGATACCCTAATAGTATCCCCTATCCCTCTTGATAGTAGGGACCCTATACCAACTGATGACTTAATAGTCCCCCTAAAAGAGGTCCCTGCTTCAGTCACACCCAAATGGAGGGGGTAATCTACCCTCTCACTCATAAGGGAATATGAATTAATTGTCAAGGGAACTGAACTAGCCTTTAATGAAATCTTAATATCATTAAAGTCTAACTCTTCTAAAAGCCTCACTTGTTCCATAGCACTTTCGACCATGGAATACTCATTTACACCCTTATATTTTTTTAAAACTTCCCTGCTTAAAGAACCTGAATTTACTCCAAGTCTTATAGAAAGTTCATTTCTCTTACATGCCCTAACTATTTCCTTTATCTTTTCATTATTCCCCATATTACCTGGGTTTATCCTTAAACCATCTATACCTGAATTAATAGCTTCAAGTGCAATTTTATAGTCAAATTGAATGTCAGCTATAATGGGCATTTTTGTATGTTTTTTATATTTATCAATGGCTAGGGCATCTTTTTTTGTAGTTACAGACATACGAATAATATCGCAACCTGCATCTTCTAACCTTTTAACTTGCAAGATCGTATTTTCAATATCACTTGTTTGAGTGTTAGTCATTGACTGAACACTGATTGGTGAATCTCCACCAATATACAAGTTGCCAACTTTAATTTTCTTTGTTTTTTTTCTTTCCATTTAATCCACCTTAAAAAAAGTTTATCCTAATTAAATCCTTATATGTGACTAAAAGCATAAGAGAAATTAAAAATACAAAGCCTATTAGGTGTATAAAACCTTCTTTTTTAGGGTCTACTGGCTTTCCTCTAAGTGCTTCTACTAGCAAAAATACAATTCTACTTCCATCTAGGGCTGGTATTGGTAATAAGTTAAAAAATCCTAGGTTTACACTAATAAAGCCTAGTATATAAAGAAGATTTATAAAGCCAAGCTTGGCCTGATCTCCAATTACATTTATAACTCCAACTGGCCCAGCTAAATCGTTTGTGCTTACTTGACCTTGAAATAGCATGCCAATAAAGTTAAACATTAGCTTTAAAAAATACCAGGTATCTTTAAATCCAGAACCTATAGATTTTATAAAACTTTTTTCACTCTCTGGGACAATACCAATTACTACCCTTTCATCTTCAAGCATAGGTTTAACTTGTAGGGGGATTATAGTGCCATCTCTATTAACATTTATGCTTAATTCCTTAGATGTATCAGATGAATTTATGGTATCGACTATTTGATTCCAATCTTTGATTTCTACTCCATCGATAGATACAATTTTATCCCCGCTCTTTACCCCATATTCCATGGCAGGAGAACCTGCTAATACTTTATCTATGGTGGTAGTAGGGTGGCCCATAGCAAAAGCTACTATACTTAAAACGACTATAGCTAGAACAAAGTTCATAATAGCACCTGCCGAAACAACTGCTATTCTTGACCAAACTGATACCTTAGAGAAACCCCTTGGATCATCAGATTCTTCATCTTCACCTTCCATTTTAACATAACCGCCTATTGGAAGTGCTCTTAGGGTATAGGTTGTCTCTCCCTTAGTTTTTTGAAACAACTTAGGTCCCATACCTATGGCAAATTCATTTACCTTAATGCCTACTAGTTTTGCAACACTAAAGTGTCCACCTTCATGAATTACAACTACTAGTAGAAAAACAAATATTGCTGCTATTGCTGTTAACATTTATTTAATCACCTCTAATTCCTATTTTAAAAACATAATAACATAGTAATAAACAACCGGAGAAGCAAAGATTATACTGTCAAACCTATCCAGCATACCACCATGCCCTGGCATTATTTTGCCAAAATCTTTAATACCTACATACCTTTTTATCTTAGATGCCGAAAGGTCACCAAGTTGAGAAATAATAGACCCTATAACAGACAAGATTAAAACGCTCCACAAGGGGCCTATTTCAAATATATAGCTATAGGCTAGAGTTATAAGCACACTGCCAATTATACCTCCCAAAGCGCCTTCTATAGACTTATTTGGGCTTATAGAAGGAGATAGCTTGTGCCTACCTAGTTTGGAACCAATTAAATATGCAAATGTGTCAGTCCCAAAAGCTATTGTAAATATAATCCATATAAACTTAGTCCCCTCTAGTGAAACTAAAAATGATAATAAAAATGGTATGTATACAATTCCTAAAATAGTTAATGAGATATCTAATAAGTTTTTATCACCATGTAATACACTTATAGAAAATAATAATATAAGAATAAATACAATTATAAATTCCATACTGACATAAGGATAGAATAACCTAAGGTATATAAGTAAACTTGCAAGATATGCAATTGAAGAAACTGGCTTGAAACCCTTTTTTTTAAGAGATCTAAAAAGTTCATATAAGCCTAGTAAAGAAAGGCCTAAAGCCCCGATGCCTAAGGGAATTCCTCCTATGTAGACTATAGCAATTAATAAAATAAGTCCTACTACACCTGATGTTATCCTAATACTTAAGTCTCCCACTTAAACACCTCCAAATCTCCTGTTTCTATTTTGAAAATCTATGATAGCAGCATATAAATCTATTTCTTTAAAGTCAGGCCATAATATATTGGAAAAATAAAACTCTGCATAGGCAGCTTGATATATTAAAAAATTACTAAGTCTTAATTCCCCGCTGGGTCTAATTATTAAATCTGGATCGGGTTGGTTTCTAGTATATAGGTAATTAGATATAGTTTTTTCGTTTATTTCCTCTGTTTCTATAATACCCATTTTAACATCTCTTAAAATAGCTTTTGTAGCTTCTACAAGTTCCTGCCTACCCCCATAATTTAAAGCTATATTTAAAATCATACTTTTATTGTCTTTAGTTTTTTCTATAGCTCTATTTACTTCATTTTTAGATATATTTGGAAGCTTTTCTATATCCCCAAGTACCTTTATTTTAACATCATTTTTATGAATTTTATCTAGTTCATTTCTTATAAAAATTACAAGCAAATTCATCAAGGCCTCAACTTCTATCTTGGGCCTTTTCCAATTTTCAGTTGAAAAGGCATATAGGGTTAAGTGGCTTATACCTAACTTCTTAGAAGATTCAACAATTTCTACAACTCTCTTCATGCCCTCTTGGTGGCCAACTTGTCTGGGTAGGGACCTCTTTGTAGCCCATCTACCATTTCCATCCATAATTATACCAATATGATTTGGTAATTTTGACTTATCAATTTGCTTTAACATATCATCTAATAGAAAATCCATTTTACCCTCCATTAAAACAAAACCCCCTCTTTAACTAAAGAAGGGGTTTTTGTTATATTTCCATTAGTTCTTCTTCTTTTTTTGCAGTTATTTCATCAATTTCTGCAGTATGCTTATCTGTTATTTTTTGGATTTCCTCTTCTGCTAGCTTTCTATCATCTTCAGTTAGGTCTTTGCTTTTTTCTAATTTTTTTATTTTATCAATAGCATCTCTTCTTGTATTTCTAACAGCAACTTTTGCATTTTCACTGTTCTTCCTCACTACCTTAATTAAATCTTTTCTTCTCTCTTCAGTTAATTGAGGAATAATTAGCCTAATTAACTTACCATCATTAGATGGGTTTAATCCCAAATCTGACTTAAGTATTTCTTTTTCAATAATAGGTATAAGTTTAGAATCCCAAGGTTGGATAACCAAAAGTCTTGGTTCAGGCGATGAAACACTTGCTACTTGTTTTAATGGTGTTATCTGACCATAGTAATCTACATTTATCCTGTCTAGAAGTGCTGGATTAGCCCTTCCTGCCCTAATGCTTTGTAATTCCTCTTTGTAAACAGATATAGTTTTTTCCATTTTTGAAGAAGCTTCTTTTTGTACATCAAGATCCATAATTATTCCTCCTTGACATGTGTCCCTATTTTTTTACCCAAGACTACATTCACTATATTGTCTGGCTCATCTATACCAAATACAATTATAGGTATTTTGTTATCCATACAAAGTGAAGTAGCTGTTGAGTCCATTATACCCAAACCTAACTTTAGTATATCAATATATTTTAAAGTGTCAAACTTTTTTGCATCCCCATTTAACTTAGGGTCAGAGTCATATACCCCATCTACACCCTTCTTTGCTAAAAGTATTACATCAGCTTCAATTTCTGCAGCTCTTAGGGCAGCTGTTGTATCAGTTGAAAAATAGGGATTTCCTGTCCCTGCTCCAAAGATAACAACCCTTCCTTTTTCTAGGTGTCTCATGGCTCTTCGTCTAATATAAGGTTCTGCAACCTGCCTCATTTCAATAGCAGACTGAACCCTTGTTAAAACATCCATATTTTCTAATGCATCCTGTAGGGCAAGGGCATTCATCATAGTCCCAAGCATACCCATATAATCTGAAGTCGTCCTATCCATCTTTTCAGATGACCTACCCCTCCAGAAATTGCCTCCTCCGACAACAATAGCTATTTCCGTGCCAAAGGAATGCAGTTTTTTAATTTGGGATGCAATATTAATTATTGTATCAGGATCTATACCTGTAACTTTATCTCCAGCTAGGGCCTCGCCACTTAACTTTAAAACAAGTCTTTTGAAAATAGGCTTCATTTTTACACTCCTTTGTAAAAAAAGTTTATTAAAAGGAGAACAACCAGTGTTCTCCTATATTTATTACATGTTCATTTGCTTGGCTACTTCATCTGCAAAGTTTTCTTCTCTTTTTTCAAGACCTTCTCCAACTTCATATCTTACAAATCTCCTGATTACGATATTTTCGCCGATTTTTGAGATTTTTTGAGCTAAAAGCTCACTTATCTTGATGCTAGGGTCTTTTATAAAGTTTTGGTCTAGTAGGCAAACATCTTCATAGAACTTTTCCATTCTGCCTTCTACAATTTTTGAAGCTATATGCTCAGGCTTGCCTTCATTTATAACCTTATTAGTTTGTACTTCTTTTTCATGTTGAATTTCTTCATCACTTAATTCATTTCTAGAAACTACTTTTGGATTAGCAGCTGCAACTTGCATAGCTAGGTCTTTTACAAAAGCTTTAAATTCATCATTTTTAGCAACAAAGTCAGTTTCTGAGTTTACTTCTATTAAAACACCAATTTTCCCACCATGAATATATGACTCAACTAAACCTTCAGATGCTATCCTACCAGATTTTTTGGCAGCTGATGCAAGGCCTTTTTCTCTAAGATAGTCAATTGCTTTATCTACATCTCCATTAGTATGTTCAAGTGCTTTTTTACAATCCAACATACCAGCTGAAGTTTTTTCTCTAAGTTCTTTTACTAAAGAAGCGGATATTGCCATTATATACCTCCTATTTTTCAAATACTAAGGACTTTAAAATACCAAGTCCTAGCAATTTTTTATATATTAATTTTCTTCTGTTTGTTCTCCTTGTTTTGCTTCAATAACTGCATTAGCCATAGTTTCTGTCAACAATTTAACAGCTCTTATAGCATCATCGTTTCCAGGAATGATATAGTCTATTTCATCTGGGTCGCAGTTTGTATCCACAATCCCTATTACAGGAATACCTAAGATATGAGCTTCTTGAACAGCAATCTTTTCTTTTCTTGGGTCAACTACAAATATTACATCTGGAATCTTCTTCATAGTCTTAATTCCACCTAAGAATTTTTCAAGTCTTTCAGCTTCATGTCTTAATTTAATAACTTCTTTTTTTGGAAGTACTTCATAGGTTCCGTCTTCTTCCATTTTTTCAAGCATGTGTAACCTGTCAATTCTTTTTTTGATTGTTTTGTAGTTTGTAAGCATACCACCCAACCATCTTTGGTTTACATAGTGCATGCCACATCTCTTTGCTTCTGTCTCTATTGCTTCTTGGGCTTGTTTTTTTGTTCCTACAAAAAGAACTCCTCCCCCATCAGCAACAATTTCCTTCATAACGCTGTAGGCATCGTCTATCTTCTTAACAGTTTTTTGTAAGTCAATGATATAAATACCATTTCTTTCTGTGAAGATATAGGGTGCCATCTTTGGATTCCATCTTCTTGTTTGATGTCCAAAGTGTACTCCTGCTTCTAATAAGCTTTTCATTGATACTACTGACATACTTTCACCTCCAA
>CAZSLV010000029.1:0-22247 GCA_964607545.1 uncultured Gudongella sp.
CGGCAAATATAGATGAGATTAAGCTAATAGTCGATAACAAAGATATTACAAGTATGGGAAAACCCCTTATAAAAAATGGGAGGACCTTGGTACCCTTAAGGTTTGTAACTGAAGAGATTGGAGGGGAGGTTTTTTGGGATAATTCTAAGAGAGAAGTTACAATAAAGAAAAAGGATAAAGCCATTTCATTAATTATAGATAAAAAAATAATCCAATACGACAATAAAAATGGTGCAATGGTATCGGATGTAGAACCTATTATAGTGGATAGTAGGACCTATGTACCCTTAAGGCTTATTGGTAATCTCTTAGATATTGATGTAAGTTGGGATAATGCAAAGAGAAGAGTTATAGTTGATTCAAACAAAAAATCATCAATGGAAGCCTTATATGATTTAAAAATAAATTCACATGGTCAAAATTCAATAATTGATGGTAAAACTACTATAAAAATTAATTCTAGTAAAAAATCACAAGTAGAGGGGTCTCAACTTAGGTTGCTACTTTTAGATAAGGAAACTTTAACTGGCTTTATTGTAGGAAGGGCAGACCCTTCTAAAAATGAGATAACCTATATCCCTGACTTAGAAGATATGGGAAATAAAATTTTAGTAGCAGGAACCTATGATAAGAATGGTAATTTACTAGAAGCTGATGCAATAGCAGTAAAAATAGACCTTAAACCAAGGATTGAATTAAAAGGGATTAGTAATGGTACAAGTTACAATTCAAATGTAGTCCTAAGTCCAAATTTAAACTTTGCCCCTTATGCAGTTAAATATAAAATTACAAATACATCAAATGGTAAGGTGATAACTTTAGATGAAAAAGATCCCCAAGGGGATACCATATGGTCTCCAAATTATACTGACAATGGTGACTATACCCTACAAATTTTTGCCCTAGATAATAATAAAAACGAATATGAAGGATCAAAATATAATATTTCACTTTCAATACCTCAAAAACTTTCTCTTACAGGTGTAAAAGAAGGAGCTACAGTAAATAGTCCAGTTGTTTTAAATGCTAATAGGAACTTTGATGTAAGGGAAACAAAATACATCTTAAGAGACCCAAACACCAACCTAGAAACTATACTTACAAGCATTCCTTATGGGTCATATACTTGGTTTCCAAAACCAAATCTTTCAGGTAATAAGGAATTAATGGTTAGGGTTATAGATGCTTCAGGAAAAACTATAACTAGTAATCCAATTAAAGTAAGGGTTGAGGGTAAGGCCATCATACAATTACAAGGCTTAGGACCCAATCAGGTTCTTACAAGTGAAGCTAAGTTAACTTTTAGGTCCAATGTAGATATGGAAAATATAAAATACACTGTAACTGGCTTAAAAACAGGTAACAAGGTATTTCTTGATAATGATCCTACTACAAATACTATAAGCTTTAACCCTAGCAAATATATAGAAGGTAATTATAGCATCTTTATAGAGGGAGACTATAATGGCCTTAAGGTAAAGGGAGATACTATAAACTTTAGTATATACAATGGGAAAACATATGGTCCCTATAGTGTGATTGAAAAGCCGCAATTTATAAATTTTGCAAGTAAAATGGCAAGAGAATCATATAAGAAAACTTCTATGTCCGCTGCCCTACAAACTGCCCAAGCTATACTTGAAACAGGGTGGGGTCAATCAGTACCAAGCGATAAATATACTGGTAAGAAGTCAAACAACTTATTTGGAATAAAGGGGTCATCAACAAGTGGGTCTGTAGTATCTCACACTTGGGAGGTTTACAATGGTATCAGGTATAATGTAGATGCTAAGTTTCGTGCTTATGGTAGTCTAGAAGAAAGTTGGAATGACCATAAGGCGCTTTTATTAAATGCTGAAAGATATGGTATCTTTAGAGATGTTATGTACAATAGTAATATGGGGGCATGGGCTATCAGAAGGGCAGGATATGCAACAGACCCTAACTATCCATTAAAACTAATGAAGATTATAAAGGATAACAACTTAAAAGAGCTAGATAGGGTGGGTTTGTAGTCTTAAAAGTTAAGATTATTGACAAGTAGGTAAAAAGATGTGATTAAATACTTTAAATCATGGTATATGTATACTAATCAAACATAATTAAAAGGAGGAATAAAAATGAATGTAATTATTTATTCAACACCCACTTGACCTTGGTGTACTAAGGTAAAGGATTACCTAAGTTCAAAAAATGTAGCCTTTGAAGATTACGATGTGTCTAAGAATCAAGAAAAAGCTGTTGAAATGGTTCAAAAATCAGGTCAAAGAGGAGTACCAGTATTAGATATCAATGGACAAATTATTGTAGGTTTTGATAAAACGGGTATAGATAAATTGTTAAATTTATAATTTTAAGGCTCCTATAAATGGAGCTTTTTAATTTGTAGCTATTTAACCCAATTTCAAAAGATATTAATAGATTATTTATAAAAAACTAGCATCCCAATTTAGACAGTGGTATAATGTAATATTGTGGGGGTGAGTTATTTGGCTAGACCAATGAAAGAAAGAAAAGTATGTTGTCTTCCTGAAACGGATTTATTTGGACCATTAAACAGGAGGGCCTTTGGAGATGTGGAAATAGTTATGAGTGTTGAAGAATATGAAACTATTAGACTCATTGACAAGGAAGGCCTTATGCAGGAAGAGTGTGCAGAAAGAATGAATGTAGCAAGAACAACAGTGCAAAGAATATATATAAATGCAAGAAAAAAGATAGCAGATGCAATAGTTGATGGCAAAATTTTAAAAATAGAGGGTGGATCCTATAAACTATGTGAAGATGATTGCGAAAGAGATTATTTTCTATGTGGAAGGGGCCATGGACAAAGACAATTTAGGAACAGACAACATAGGTTAGAAGGTAAAAAAGATAAATAATGAGAAAGAAGGCGTATTAGTAATGAGTGAAACTTGTAATGAAAGTTGTAGCACTTGTGGCGAAGTCTGTAATGATAGGAAGGAAGAACAATTTGATTTTTCAATTAAATTAGATGAGAATTCTTCTGTTAAGAAGGTTATTGGCATTGTAAGTGGAAAGGGTGGAGTTGGAAAATCTCTTATCACATCCATGCTTGCAGTAAATTCCAACCAGAAGGGCTTTAAGACAGGTATACTTGATGCCGATATTACTGGTCCATCTATTCCGAAAGCATTTGGCATACATGGCAGGGCCCTATCAAATGGAAAAACCCTAATACCAAAGACAAGTGATACAGGTATAAAAATAATGTCAGTAAATTTAATTTTAGAAAAGGAAACTGACCCAGTAATATGGAGAGGTCCTATAGTAGCGGGAGTTGTAAAGCAGTTTTGGACTGATGTAGAATGGGGAGATATTGACTTCATGTTTGTAGATATGCCTCCTGGGACTGGTGATGTACCCTTAACTGTATTCCAATCTCTACCTGTGGATGGAATTATTATTGTAACATCCCCTCAAGAATTAGTTTCTATGATAGTCACAAAAGCTTCCAATATGGCTAAAATGATGAATATCCCAATACTTGGTATTGTTGAAAATATGTCTTATTTAAAGTGTCCTGACTGCGATAAGAAAATCAACGTCTTTGGAGAAAGTAAGGTTGAAGAAGTAGCTAAGGAAGAAGGTATAGATTACTTTGCTAGGGTACCAATTGATCCAAATATTGCAAGTGCTGTGGATAAGGGTTTAATAGAACAATATGATGTTAGCCTACTTGATGGCTTAATTGATAAAATAAAATAAAATTAACATAAGATACTAGATGGAGGAAGAAATGAAGACTAGGAAAATAGTAATTTCAGGTTTGTTAATAGCTATAGGAGTCCTCTTACCTATAATATTTCACAGTATGAGTATGGGAGGACAGATTTTTTTACCTATGCATATACCCGTTTTAATTGGTGGGATTCTCCTAGGGCCATTTTATGGGACTTTAATTGGAATTACTACCCCCCTCTTAAGTAGTTTTTTAACAGGTATGCCACCTGCCTTTCCTATGCTGCCAATTATGGTATTTGAGTTAGGAACATATGGGTTAACTTCCGGTTATATAGCAAAATTATATCCTAAGAAGGTAGTCTTACCCCTATTAGGTGGAATGGTTGATGGAAGAATATCTGCTGCCCTAGTTGTATTTGTCTTATCTAGGTTTTTCGGTGTGAAATTAAGTCCTTTATTATTTTTAAAAGGGGCAATTTTAACTGGCCTACCAGGAATATTGATACAGCTAATAATAATACCTCCAATAGTGATTGGATTAAAAAAGAATTTCAAAAGCTTGGGTCAGGACTTATAGTCTTGACCTTTAATGCTTATGCATAAGAAAGAAGGTTGGATATGAATAATTTTAAAAAACCCAAAAAACCTATACTATATTATTATATTATTGCCATGATAATTGTAATACTATTAAACTCTTTTGTTTTTCCAAGCATGATGAGGGGGAAGGAAGACCAGATAGATTATGGCCAATTCTTAGAAATGGTAGAAAGTGGTAAGGTTGAAGTTGTTGAAATAAAGGATAATGACATATATATAAAGACTAAAAAATCAGATATGATTTACAAGACTGGAACTATGGAAGACCCTGATCTGGTTAACAGGCTCTACCTTTCTGGAGTAAAATTTTCTAGAGAACTCTCAGACACAACTCCAACACTTTTTAGTACTCTTTTAACTTGGATCATAACTATTATTATTTTTGTTGGGATAGGACAATTATTTGCTAGGTCTATGCAAAAAAGAATGGGCAATGATGTAATGTCATTTGGAAAGAGTAATGCGAAAATATATGTGGAATCTAAGACTGGTAAAACTTTTGAAGATGTAGCTGGTCAGGATGAAGCCAAGGATGCCTTAATTGAAATAGTTGATTTTCTCCATAACCCAGCTAAATTTAGAGAAATAGGAGCAAATTTACCAAAGGGAGCCCTACTTGTAGGCCCACCTGGAACTGGTAAAACTCTTTTAGCAAGAGCCGTAGCTGGCGAAGCAAAGGTACCTTTTTTCTCTATATCTGGCTCTGAATTTGTTCAAATGTTTGTTGGGATGGGAGCTGCTAAGGTAAGGGACTTATTTAAACAAGCAGAAGAAAAAGCTCCTTGTATTGTGTTTATTGATGAAATTGACACCATAGGTAAAAAAAGAGATGGGGCAGGTTTTGGTGGAAATGACGAAAGAGAGCAAACCCTAAACCAACTATTATCTGAAATGGATGGTTTTGACGGTAAAGAAGGGGTAGTAATACTAGCTGCAACTAATAGACCTGAATCTCTAGATAAGGCCCTTCTTAGACCAGGTAGGTTTGACAGGAGGGTACCTGTGGAGCTACCAGATAGGGCAGGCAGAGAGGCTATACTAAAGGTCCATGCAAAAAATGTTAAAGTAGAATCAGACTTAGATTATAATGCAATTGCAAGAGCTACAGTAGGTGCTTCTGGAGCTGACTTAGCTAATATGATAAACGAAGCAGCCATCAGGGCTGTTAAAATGGGCAGGGATAAGGTTAATCAGTCAGATTTAGAAGAATCAGTAGAGATAGTTATAGCAGGCTATCAAAGGAAAAATTCAGTTATTTCAACCAAGGAAAAGAGAATTATTGCCTACCATGAAATAGGCCATGCTCTGGTTGCGGCCTTGCAAACTGATTCAGACCCAGTTCATAAGATAACAATAATTCCTAGGACCTCTGGTGCCCTTGGATATACTATGCAAATAGCAGAACAAGATAGCGTTCTTATGAGTAAGGAAGAATTATTTAATAAGATTGTAACTATGACAGGGGGTAGGGCTGCTGAAGAATTAGTTTTTGGATCTATAACTTCAGGGGCATCAAATGACATAGAGCAAATAACAAAAATTGCAAGAGCTATGGTTACTAGGTGGGGTATGAGTGAAGAATTTGGCATGATGGCACTTGAAACACAGACAAATCAATATTTAGGAGGAGATACCTCCTTAATGTGTTCAGATGAAACCTCGGCAAAAGTAGATAAGGTAGTAGGGGAGATTATAAGAAAAGCACATGATACAGCTAAAGAACTCTTACTTGCTAATATGGATAAGCTAAGAGAGATATCTAATTACCTTCTTGAAATGGAGACTATTACAGGAGAGCAGTTTATGGAAATATTAAAAAAAGAGAATAGCTAAAACAAGCTATTCTCTTTTTTTCAAAAACTTACTTAATAAAATTTCTGCTGACTTTTCAGGATTTATATTTTCAAGGGTAAATACATAGTTTTTTTTATTATGTTCATACATAGGATCATAGTAAGTAAGCATTAAACTTTTAATTACAGGTTCATAACTTCCTTTATTCACAGACTCAATAAAGTCATCGATAGTCTTGTTGCCAAGGCGCTTTCTTAAGTGATTAAGAGCTTCAATTAAATCATTATCTGTATTAAAAAGATAATCTTTTTTTATGTTTTCTATCCTTTTTTCTATTGGGGCTGTAACCTCAATATGTCTTCCATTTTTGATTTTATCAAATAAATAATCAGGAATAACTGATTTCCCAATTCTCTTGCTTTCACCTTCTATAAAAATTGTGTTAGTTTTTCTTTTAGAAATACTATCAAACAATAAAGACTCAAACATTTTTTGACTATTAGGACTTCCAAGGCCAACTGACCCTAGGGTAGACCCCCTGTGGTTAGCACATCCTTCTAGGTCTATGATATCAGCCCCTTTTTTCTCTAAAGCCTTTAGAATTTGTGTTTTTCCTGTCCCAGTGTTTCCATATAAAACAATTAAACTCAAGTCTTTTGCTTCTTTTTCTAGTTGACTATTTACATAAGACCTATACTCCTTGTAACCACCTTCTAATTTGATAGCACTTATTTTAAGAGAGTCTAATAAGGCTACTATACTACTACTCCTAAATCCCCCCCTTGAACAAAAAAATATCAAGTGAGGATACTTAGACTTTAATTTTAGAACTTCATTAAATAGGGCTGGCAACCTCTTAGAAATAGCTTCAATGCCTAGTACTTTTGCCTGGTCAGTAGATTTATTAACATATTCTATGCCAATTTCAGCTCTTTCTTCATTGGAGAAAATTGGAAGGTTTATTGAACCGGGTATGGTACCAGTCTTATATTCATTAGGGGTCCTTACATCTATAATTATATATTCACCTTCATTTAGCTTTTCTTTTATTTCCTTATAACTTATATTTGGGTACATTATCTCAATTCCTTTCATATAAGTATTATATACTCTATTTTCCATATGTAAAACAAAAAGGCAAAGCTATTTCATTTTCTTAGCTTTTATTGTAATATAAAGAAGTAGCAAAATAAGGGAGGTTTTTAAGTGAAAGAAATATTAAATGCAAAATCTATAATGATAGAAAATGAATATAAGATAGTAGTAGTAAGGGATGGAAAGGTTCTTTATTTTTCAAAAGACAGAGGTATAAAGCCACTTTATGATATATATACCAAAAACCCAAATGATTTATTTAATTCTTATGTATCTGATCGTGTTACGGGAAAGGCAGCTGCTATGATTCTTACAAAAGCTAGCATATGTGGAATCTATACACAATTAATAAGCGAAAAAGCCTTAAATATCTTAGAAGAAGGCGGAGTCAAGGTAGTATATGACAAGAAGGTTAAATTAATATTAAATCGTGATAAAAGCGGGTCTTGTCCAATAGAATTTATATCTAAGGACTTAAACCCAAAAGATACTGAAGAATTACTTAGGGGTATTGATAAATTTCTTAAGTCTATTTAATAATAAAAAGAGGGATATTTGTGAAAAAAGAAAAACTAAAGGCTATATTTTTTATCTTATTAGCAGCAGCTTTACTTAGTACAGGGGGTCTACTTTTAAAGTTAGTTGACCTACCCCCTATGACTATTGCTGGTTCTCGAGCTATAATATCTACCATGGTAGTTTGGCTATATGTTAAAAAACCTAAATTCACCTTTTCAAAAGCTCAGCTTTCAGGTGCCCTTTGTTATTCCTTAATGGTAATAGGTTTTATAGTTGCAAACAAGCTAACTAGTGCTGCAAATGCAATTGTTTTACAATTTTCTGCCCCTATTTGGGTTGCTATTATGGGGGTATTTATACTTAAGGAGAAGATCAAGTGGTATGATGTATTAGCTATAGTATTTGTTGCCATAGGCATGCTGCTTTTCTTTGTTGATGATGTAGGAGGGGGAAATTTTGCTGGAAACATTGTAGCTGTTTTAAGCGGGGTTGCCCTTGCTGGTGTTACAATATCCCTAAGGTTTCAAAAAGATGAGTCTCCTGTCGAAACAACCCTGTTAGGACACATATTTACTGCCCTAGTAGGCTTTCCCTTTATATTTGGGGTTGTATTTACCCCGCTTGATTTATTAGGAATCTTCTTGTTAGGGGCATTTCAATTGGGGATAGCCTACATTTTGTATTCAGTAGCTATTAAACACTTAAATGCCCTAGAGGCTATACTATTTATGTTTTTAGAGCCAATTTTAAATCCTATATGGGTTTTTTTAGCAATAGGGGAAAGACCTAGCAACCTTTCTCTAATCGGAGGGGCCATAGTATTGTTAACTATTATTATTAGGTCTATAATTTCCAATAAAGAAGAAGTAAAAGCAAACAAGAAATTAATTAAAATTAAAGCTTAAATTAAAAGCAAGGCTTTGACCTTGCTTTTAAATTTATATTAAAACATTTTTTTTACATTTCCTAACAAACCTCGGGCTATCTTTCTTCCTATATCACCAGTAAGGGTTGAGATAGTTGTTTTGGCAATCTTGTTAAAGGGATTATTTTTCCTAGCCCTTTCCCTTTCTCTTCTTTCCTTAGCTAGGTTTTTCTCTAAAGCCAATCTTTCTTTTTCCTTGGATTTAAGGTCTTCTTCTTCTTTTTTCAACTTTTCTATAGCTTCTAAGTCCCTTGAAAGTTCTTGGTATTTTTTAGTAATTATTTCATAAGCAGACTCCCTATCAATTGAATCCTTGTACTTATAAAACATGGGTGAATTAGCAATTATTGCATCTCTTTTTTCATTTGATATTGTCCCTATTAGTGACTTGGGTGGTCTAATAAGGGTTCTTTGAACTACTGAGGGACTACCTTTTGAGTCTAAAAAGGAAACCAGGGCTTCCCCTGTCTTTAAGCTAGCAATAGCTTCCATAGTTGAAAAATTGGGATTAGGCCGAAAGCTTGAACTAGCCTTTTTAAGTTCTTCCATATCTTTTGGAGTGTAAGCCCTTAAAGCGTGTTGGACCCTGTTACCTAATTGAGAAAGAATACTTTCTGGTATATCCTTAGGGTTTTGAGTAACAAAAAATATTGAAACACCCTTTGACCTTATTAACCTTACCACTAGTTCAATTTTTTCCAAAAGAACCTTGGGGGTATCTTTAAATAATAAATGAGCCTCATCAAAAAAGAAAACTATTTTAGGCTTATCTAAATCTCCAACCTCAGGAAGGTTCTCATACAATTCAGATAATAGAAAGAGCAATAAACTTGAATATATTTGGGGAGATTGAAAAAGAATTTGTGAATCTAAAATGTTAATTATCCCCTTTCCATCAATATCATTAGCAAATAAGTCATTTATATCTAAGCTAGGTTCGCCAAAAAATAAATTTCCGCCTGAATCTTCAAGTCTTAATAAGGATCTTTGAATAGCCCCAATTGATTGAGTAGATATATTTCCATATTCCAAGGAATATTCTTTAGAATTGTCACCTAAATATTTAAGCATTGACCTTAGGTCCTTTATATCAAGTAGCAACCAAGAATTTTCATCAGCTACCCTAAATGCGATATTTAAGACCCCATTTTGAACATCATTTAAATTTAAGAGTTTAGATAAGAGGAGGGGGCCCATCTCAGTAATAGAGGTCCTTATAGGGTGGCCAGACTCACCATAGACATCCCAAAGTCTTGTGGGGAACTTTTCAAATGTAAAGTCTTTTAAACCTATAGTTTCAATCCTATCCTGTATAAAGGTATTTAAACTACCCTCTTGTGAAAGGCTTACAAGGTCTCCCTTTACATCAGAAAGAAAGACAGGTACACAGATACTGCTAAAGTACTCTGCCAGTACCTTAAGACTAATAGTCTTACCTGTACCAGTTGCCCCAGCTATAAGACCATGCCTGTTTGCCATATTAGGAAGAAGTTTCACAAATTCATCCCCTCTACCTATAATTAATGGTTCTGTATTTTCCATCTTTACCTCCCCCTTTAAGTATATTTTAGTATAAAGAAGTAGTTTAAACAATAAATACTTTAAAAGCAAAAACTATCTTTTTTTAAAGACTAACTTTGTTATAATAGGTAATGGAGGGATAAAATGGATAAATATTACAAGAACCTAATAGTTAAGGAAGAAGACACTTATAAGGATGGGTTTTTAAGAATAGATAGAATGTTAGCAAATATGGCAGAAATTTCAACCTTGCACAGTAATGCCCTAGGCTTAAGTCTTAATCAAATAAGAAAGAATGATTATGGATGGATGCTAATTAATTGGGAACTAGAAGTCTTAAAATATCCAAAACTCGGTGAAAGTGTAAAATTACTTACATGGACTTCTGCTTTTAATAAGTTTTATGCAAATAGGGAATTTTTAATATTAGACTTAGAAGGCCAAGTCTTAGTAAAAGCATCTTCCCTTTGGGCTTTTTTAGATATACAAAAAAGAAGACCCCTTAGGATACCTAAAGAGATAATAGAAAAATATTCTCTTGTGGATGAAAGAAACTTTACTGCTTTTACAAGCATACAAGTAGAGGGGGAGATTTTAAAAGAATCAGAAGCTTTTATCGTAGGCCATAAGGACTTAGATGAAAATATGCATGTTAACAATATAAGGTATATTGAATGGCTACTATTAGGATTTTCTAAAATGGAAGAAACACATGAAATTAAAAAACTAGCTATACATTATAAAAAAGAGCTCCTCCTTAATGATAGGGTTAAAACACAAGTTGTAAAATCAAGTCTAGACAATAAGTTTTACCATATAATATCAACAAATAATAAGGTAAATGCCCTTATGACTAGTAGGTGGGAAAAAAAGAAGACTCCTAATTAGAAGTCTTCTTTGGCAATTTTTCCTTTTTCAGTCAAGTACATAAGGGTTATTTTATCAAGGAGGGGGACATCATCAACCTTAATACATTCTAAGGTGTGGATTTTTTTATTTATACCCTTATCTTCTTTGTAGTTAGCCTTCATAACCTTCATCAAGGATACTGGGTGCTCTGGTTCCTTTATAGATACAAAGGCACTTCCTTCTTTACCTATAGCATGTGAAATTAAACTTTCAAAATCTATGCCGTCAATTCCAGGGATTAAATAAAATTCTGTTTCCTTATCTAGATCTTCAAAACCTTTTACTTGAACACTTTTGAAGTTGCTTTTTGCAACAGCCATTAAAGATGCCATCAAGGGCCTAATTCCTGCTGACCTATGGCCTGAAACAACTATAGATTCTTTTCTTAAGATTGCATCTTCAATATACTGTCCCTGGTCTTGTGTCATAAAATTTTGGTCAACGAACTTTTTTATCATTGGGTTCATAGTATCGCTCCTTTTTTGTATTTTTATTGTATTCTTATTGTATCATTATAGGATAAATAAGCAAAGTAAAGTTATTATCTTTTAAATTATGTTATAATATGATAAATAAGGGAGGTAAATTATGGATAAGAAGGTAACAAATATGAAAAGACAAAAAACTATTGCACTTATAGCCCATGATAATATGAAGCATGAATTAATAGAATGGGTCAAAAAAAACAAGGAAAAGCTTAAACTTCACAAATTATTGGGAACAGGTACAACAGCAAGCTTGTTAAAGGAAAAAACAAATTTAGAAGTACAAGCTTATATGTCTGGCCCTATGGGAGGGGACCAGCAAATAGGGGCAAGGATAGCTGAAGGCTTAATAGATATGATGATTTTCTTTTGGGACCCCCTAGAAGCCCAACCCCATGATCCAGATGTAAAAGCCCTTCTTAGGATAGCGGTCTTGTATGATATACCAGTTGCCAACAATAGGGCCACTGCAGATTTCATACTTACTTCACCCTTAATCAACGATAATTATGAAAGACACATATATGATTTTGAAAGATCCCTATCAGATAGGAGGAAACTTTTTAAAGAATAGGAATAAAGCAGGTTAAAAGTTAAGAAAAATATCCTAAAATCTTCTCAAAAGCCACAAAAATTGGGAAAAACACTTGCTTTTTCAATTTAAAGATGTTATCATAGGTATGAGCTTTAATTCAGAAGTAATAAAGAGTAACAATATTTTAGTTTGCCTTATCGGAGTTTAACTTACATTTATTGTTGTATGGTTACATGAATTAAAGAAATAAATTTTGGAGGTTATGCAATGAAAGGTACAGTAAAATGGTTTAACGCAGAAAAAGGATTTGGCTTTATTACTACTGAAGAAGGTAATGACGTATTTGCTCATTATTCACAAATTCAAAAAGACGGTTTCAAGACTTTAGAAGAAGGTCAAGAAGTTGAATTTAACGTGGTTGAAGGACAAAAAGGTCTTCAAGCAGAAGAAATAACAGTTATTTAATTAAAGCTAATAAAACCTCTTAGAGAAATCTAAGAGGTTTTTATGTATATTTGCTAAAGTGTATTTATGTATGTAATAATATAAATAAAAGGAGAGATATGATGACTGAACAAAAATTAGTTGCAAAGGTTAACGATAAAGAAATTACTAGAGAGGATGTCTTGAAGTTTTTAAATGACATGGGTCCACAAATGGCCATGCAATTTCAATCACCTGAAGGTATAAAAAGAGTAATAGAAGAAATGGTAAATCAAGAGTTATTATATAAAGATGCTAAAGATACAAATATGGAAGATGAAAAAGCCTTTAAGGAAGTATTAGAACAAACAAAAACTAACCTCTTAAAAGGATACGCCTTTAATAAGATTGTTGAGGATATTAAATTAGAGGACGAAGAGGTAGAGGATTTTTTCACTCATAACAAGAACCTATTTGCAAAGGAAGAGTCAATAAAGGCAAGTCACATCTTAGTAGAATCAAAAGAAGAGGCCGACTCAATCCTTGAAAAAATAAATGATGGCATGGCCTTTGAAGATGCTGCAAGAGAATTTTCAACCTGTCCATCAAAGGAAGCTGGAGGGAGCTTGGGTGAATTTGGCAGGGGACAAATGGTGCCAGAATTTGAACAAGCAGCATTTGCAATGGAGGAAGAAAGCATTTCAAGTCCCGTAAAAACCCAATTTGGTTATCATATCATCAAGCTAGATGAAAAAAATGAAGGTAAAGATGTAGAATACAGTGAAGTAAAAAATGAAGTTGAAAAACAGTTACTAGCAAAAAAACAAGAAGAAAAATATATAGAAAAAATAAGTAGCCTTAAAGAAAAATATCCAGTAGAAATTTATTAAAAAAATACCTGTCAGTTTCCTGACAGGTATTTTTTTAATTCCAAATTGACAATTAAAATCTAAATATGTAAATACTTAGATATTTACAAAATTAAGATAATAATGGTTGAATATTACATACAAAATGTGGTATTAATAGTATATGAGAATTACTACATAAACCTGGAGGTGATATTTTGTTTAATGATTTAATTTCTAAATATTTTATAAAACAAAAAATGATGAGAACAGTAATTATATCTCTTATTCCAATTATTTTAGCTGCTACATATTATTTTGGACTTAGGGTCCTTGTGCTTTTAGCTGTAGTTAATATATTTGCATTTATAACAGAATATATTTATGAAAAGAAAAGCAAAAAAAAGGTATCAGAGGCTGTTTTAGTTACTGGGATACTATATACTTTAACCTTACCACCGACAACCCCATATTGGATAGCCGTTGTGGGTATTATTTTTGCGGTGCTTTTTGGTAAAATGGTATTTGGGGGCTTTGGTAAAAACATATTTAACCCTGCTTTAGTAGGTAGGGCCTTTGTTTATGTATCCTTTCCTGAACCCTTAACAATATCTTGGACTAAGGCTTCAGCTGGTTTTCCTGGAGGCTTTGGAAGGTATATTAACGAAGGTATAGAAGCTGTCTCATCAGCTACACCAATGTTAGCCTTTAGAGATTCAGGAACCATGTTACCACCAATAGATTTATTGATAGGTAAAATTTCTGGATCTATAGGAGAAACAAGTGCAATTTTAATAATTCTTGCAGGTATATACTTACTTTATACTAAGGTTGCCGCTTGGCAAACCATGGCTGGTTGTTTTACAGGATTTTTAGGTTTAAGCACAATCCTATATTTTGTAGGTTTAAGTCAAGTTCCAAATCCTATTTATGGCCTCTTATCTGGAGGATTTTTATTCGCAACTGTCTTTATGGCAACTGACCCTATTTCCTCGGCCAAAACAAAGGGCGGGAAGTGGATATATGGAATTATTATTGGAGCAGTAACTGTAATTATTAGAGGCTTTGCCTTATTTGCAGGTGGAGTTATGTTTGCTGTTTTAATAGGTAATACATTTGCCCCAATCATAGATGAGGCAATAAATGCTTATAAAAAGAATAAAAAAGAAAGAGCAAAAGAGAAGGAAGAGGTGGCCCTATGAAAAAAACCTTCTGGTACCCAATAGTTTTTATGGCTTTTATAACTGCTATATTTACATTTATTCTTGCTTATATGGAATATTCAACAGCTGAGATGGTAAGGGCAAATCAAGATTATGAATTAGAATCAAAAATCCTTTATGCTTTTGATATCCCTGTTTCGGATAACTCAATTAAGGGAGTAAATACTTTATTTAATGAAAAAATATCCAAAAATGGAGATATATATGAATATAAGGAGGATGGAGTCTTACAAGCCTATGCCTTCCCAGTAGATGGATCTGGTTTATGGGGAAGTATAGAAGGCTATGTAGCTATTTCAAAGGATTACTCTACCCTGCTTGGCCTAACCTTTATAACCCAATCTGAGACTCCAGGTTTGGGAGGAAGAATAGGTGAAGAAGAATACTTAAGTCAATTTAGGGATTTAGATATATCTGCTAGTGCCAAGGGGGAGTATGTTGTTTATAACCCAGCACCTGGAGGAAATGTTGATGCTATAGCAGGTGCAACTTTAACTTCTAAGTCTGTTTCAAAATTGATGAATGAAGATATTCATAGATTTATAGAAGAAAGAAAGGGGGAGTAAATAATGGCAAAGCAAAGTCCAAGTAATATACTTTCAATGGGTATATGGTATGATAACCCCGTATTTAGACAATTGATTGGGATTTGTTCCGCCCTTGCTGTTACTAACTTGATGTTTAATTCTCTTATCATGGGAATAGGTTTAACTTTTGTAACTGCATTGTCTTCATTTACTATTTCGGCTATTAGAACCTTTACCCCAAAGCACATTAGGATGATGGTGCAAGTACTTATAATAGCAGCATATGTAATAATTGTAGATATATATTTAAAAGCTTTCATGCCTGAGATGAGTAAGGCCCTAGGACCTTATGTAGGCCTTATAATAACAAACTGTATAATTATGGGAAGGGCAGAAGCATATGCCCAAAAAAATCCACCTATTGCATCTTTAATAGATGGTTTTGCAAATGGAGTAGGCTATACAGGAGTACTTTTATTTATAGCTTTTTTCAGAGAATTGATGGGATTTGGAACTTTATTTGGCTTTAGGATACTTGGAGATTGGTGGACATCATGGACTATTATGATAATGCCTCCAAGTGCATTTTTCTTGCTTGCAATAGTTATTTGGATAACACACAATATACAAGATAAGTATGCTACAAGGGAGGCGAAGTAAATGATTGAACTTAATCCTATGATTATATTTATTGCAGCTATCTTTACAAATAACATGATCCTTTCGAACTTCCTTGGTATGTGTTCCTTTGTTGCTGTTTCCAAAGAAATAAATACTTCTCTAGGCCTAGGCCAAGCTGTAACTTTTGTTTTAGCAGCAACATCAATTATAAACTACCTAGTATATCATTATATTTTAGTGCCTTTTAATTTAGAGTTTTTAAGGTTTATTATATTTATAATTTCCATAGCAGCTTTTGTTCAACTTCTTGAAATGGTTTTGGAAAGATATATACCAAACCTTTATTATGCTCTAGGTATATTTTTACCTTTAATTACAGTAAATTGTGCAATATTAGGTGTTTCTTTATTTATGATAATTCGTGAATATACATTCCTACAATCATTTGCATTTGCAGTAGGGTCTGGTATTGGTTGGACACTGGCAATTGTAGCCTTGGCTGGTATAAGACAAAGGTTGAAAAGAGCTACTGTGCCAAAGGGACTGGAAGGTCCTGGCATCACCCTAATAGTAACTGGGTTGATGGCTCTTGCTTTTATAGGATTCTCAGGAATAGTACAAATACAATAGGGGGGATCTTATGAGTACAATAATAATATCGACAGCTTCTATAACAATAATAACTGCCTTATTTGCTGTCTTACTAACAGTAGCAGATAGAACTATTAATAACTATGGTATAGTTAAATTAACCATTAACGATGAAAAAGAATATGATGTAGAGGGAGGATCTTCCTTACTTTCTACCCTAACAGCCGAAAAGATATTTATACCTTCAGCTTGTGGTGGTAAGGGTACTTGCGGTTATTGTAAGGTCCAAATCCTTGAAGGTGGGGGGCCAGTCTTGGCAACAGAAACCCCCTTTATGAGTGCTGAGGAACTAGCAGACAATGTAAGGCTATCATGCCAATGCAAGGTCAAGCAAGACATTAAAATACAAATTCCAGAAGAATTATTTAATGTAAAAGAATTTGAAGCCCTAGTTGAAGAGATAGTGGTACTGACAGACACTATCAAAAAGTTAAGGTTTAAGCTACCACCAGACCAGGAATTTAACTTTAAGCCTGGACAATATGTTCAACTTAAGGCGCCTCTTTATGATGGAAATGACGAGGAAGTATACAGGGCATACTCCATAGCATCATCACCAACAGATAAGGGTTACATAGATCTTATTATTGGTTATGTGCCAGAGGGTATAGCTACGACCTATGTTCACCACCATTTAAATGTGGGAGATAAGGTTACAATCAATGGTCCTTTTGGAGATTTCTATTATCAAGATAATGATAGGGAAATGGTCATGGTAGCAGTTGGTACTGGGGTAGCTCCTATTTTATCATTATTAAATTATATGAGGACCAATGATATTAAGAGAAAGGCAACCTTCTACTTTGGTGCAAAGACCCCTAAAGATTTATTTATGCTAGATTACTTCAAGGAACTTGAAGATACACTTTATGATTTTAAGTTTATTCCTACCCTATCAAGGGTCAGTGATGAAGATAATTGGCAGGGTGAGAAGGGCAGGGTAAACAATGCTATTGAAAAGATGGTCCTAGATGGTGAAAACAAGGAAGCTTATTTATGTGGTAATGAACCTATGATAGATAGTGTAGTCCAAGCTTTAACCGCAAAGGAGATTCCTGCTGAATTAATTTATTATGATAAGTTTTAATAAGAGGCGAAATAAAGCCTTATAAATAGAACTTTTTTAATCCTTATAAAAGAATAAAAGTCTCTTCTAACTGAAGAGGCTTTTCTTTGATTAAGATATGGTATAATAATTTTAGTACTAGGATAAGGGGGTTTATAATGAAGCTTGAACTTTTTGATTTTATTGATACCACACTATCGCTTATTGAAGATAAGTCAGAAGACCTAAACCGAGTGGCTACTGAGCTTGAGAAGTTTTTTAATGATAGTTTGTTTATCAAGGATCACTTTTTAAATGTTAATTACCGTATAAAGTCAGCAGAATCTTTAAAAGAAAAGATCCTAAGACATAATTTTTACTTAAAATATGAAAATCCTGAAGAATTGGTAGCTAGCTTATCTGATTTAATAGGCTTTAGGATAGAATGTAGATTTATTGAAGATGAAGGTAAAATTTATAATGACATAGTCAAACTATTTAATATAGAAAAGGAAAAGGGCTATTATTCAAACTTTTTAAATGAAAGTATATCCCTTTACTTGGAAGAAAAACAACCTCAAATTCAAAAAAATGGTTTTGAAATTTATAAGATAGATGGTAGGTACTCAAAAGATGGAGTAATTGTTAACTTTGAATTGCAAATTAAATCTATGGTTAATGTTTTTTGGGGGGATATAGACCATAGGGTATTGTATAAAAACTTCAATTACATGCTAACAGAAGACTTTTTTAGGGATATTATGTCTTCTATTAAAGATAATTTAACCATGATTGATAGGCAATTAATGTTGATATATAACCACTTAAGCTCTATGGATTCTAGTTCTTCCTTAAGTAAGAGAAACCAATTAAAGAGTTTGTTATCAAAAACCATTCACGACATATATATAGTAAAGGTTAGACAGGAAGTGGGATTTGTCCTAGACTTTAAAAAGTCTACTGACACCATAGTTAACTTTATATTTACTAGGGTAGATGATGGCAATGGGTCTTATAGCGAAAACTTTCTTAGAGTCTTAAATAAATTAAATGTAATTGGCAAAAAGAATGTTGATTTTAACTCATATATTGAGTTTGAAAATGAAATTTCCTATGAAAGTGAATTTGCAAAAAGAATGGGTCTTAAAATCATGGGGGTTATAAATAGGGACTTTAGGTGGAACTTGTTTTTTAAGATAATTAATGAAATTGAAGAAGGTACTAAAAAAGAGAACTTTGAAGCTTTTCTAAATTATATAAAAGCAGCCTATGTCTTGCTTATTAATACTTCCATGGAGGGGATGAAGTTATCCACTGAAGAACATGAGTCCATAAGCAATTACCTAATGGAAGCTATACTTGATAGCTTTTGTCTTGAATCCAGTATAGATTTTGTTTGTAATTGTAAGATGGATGAATTAAGAGATGAGTTAATTCATTTGATGGGTCCTCTTAACACTTTTTCCCAGTGGCAAGACCAGAAGGAAAAAATTAGGCAGGTAATTATGGACTATGGAAAGATAAATAACCACTAAGAATTGAATAAAAGTAAAAGTGATAACTTATAATAATTGGGTACTATTATAATATTAGGATAAGAAAGGGTGATTTTATGTTAAAAGAAGAGTTAAATGTAATTAAACAAGCAATTTTAAATGAGTTAGAAGGCTATGAATTTTACAAAATGGCAGCAAAGCAAGCTGGAACTGGAGGAAGTGCAAATGCTTTCTTAGAACTTGCTAATGAAGAAAAAAAACACATAGATTATTTAGAAGCCTTGTTCCTAAAGGTAAAGGATGGCCTTGAAGATGAAAAAGCTATGGCATTTTCTGAAGGACCCCCTTCACCTGATATATATAAGTGGGATAAGTTGGACAAAGATTTGACCTCCTTGGCTATGTCTGTATTTAGCATAGGGATGCAAATGGAAAAGGATTCTATCGAATTTTATAAAAAAGCTAAAGAATCAAGTACAATAGAAGAAGCTAAGACACTCTATGACCTTTTAATCAAATGGGAGAAGGTCCATTTGGATCAATTCAGTGAACAATATGAAATGTATAGGGAAGATTGGTGGGCTGACCAAAACTTCGCACCGTTTTAAAAAAATAACAGGGGTGACCCTGTTATTTCTATGATAAGAAAGGAAATAAGTATGAAAAATTTGAAGCAGTTTGGACTTATACTATTCATTTTATGGATTGGAAACCTACTACAAGGCATCTTTGACCTAGCCTTGCCAGGCAATGTAATTGGTATGATGATTTTACTAGTATTACTTTCTAGTAAAATACTTAAGTTAAAATCAGTAGAGAATATAAGTAGTGTTCTATTAGACCACTTATCATTTTTATTTATACCAACGGCAGTTGGCATTATTACAGTCTTATACTTGTTAGAAGGTAATATTGCAAAACTTTTATTTATTGTATTTATAAGCTTTTTTGTAGTAATGATTGTAACAGGACTGACTATTGAGTCTTTGATTAGGCTTAAAAATAAGAAAGGAAGAGACCTAAATTGATGCAATATGTAGATACTCCTTTATTTGGAGTTGGAATTTCAATCTTAGCTTATACTTTATCATCTTACATTGCAAAAAGGGTGCGGATAAAAATATTAAACCCCTTGCTCTTAACGATGATTTTTATAGTTAGTCTTTTACTCTTATTTAATATAGATTATGATGTGTATAATAAGGGAGGCCACCTAATAACTTTTTTCCTAGGACCTGCCACTGTTGTCTTAGCAGTTCCCCTATACAAGCAAATTCATTTATTAAAGGCTAATTTTTTCCCCATTCTTATTGGAATATTAAGTGGGTCTATCGCAGGTATCTTATCAATCTTTGTTCTAGGAAGGATCCTAGGCTTAGACTTAATTTTAATTTCTTCTTTAATACCAAAGTCCACAACCACCCCTATAGCTATGGAGATATCTACCTTACTAGGGGGAAACTCATCATTAACTGTAACTTTTGTAGTTATCACAGGTTTAAGTGGGTATATAATTGGGGAAAAAGTACTAGAAGTTTTTAAAATAAAGGATCCAATTGCAAGGGGTATTGCCCTAGGGACATCCGCCCACGCCCTTGGAACAGCAAAGGCAATGGAAATGGGGGAGGTAGAAGGAGCTATGAGTTCTCTTTCTATTGGGCTAGCGGGTATAGTAACAGTATTTTTAGTCCCAGTTCTACTGTGGATTATAGAGATAATATAAGGAGGGTTAATATGAAAGAGATATATTTAGCAGGAGGTTGTTTTTGGGGAGTAGAAGAGTATTTCTCAAGAATTAATGGTGTAGTTGACACTGAGGTGGGTTATGCGAATGGACATACAGAAGAACCAACATATAAACAAGTTTGCACAGGCATAACAGGCCATACCGAAACCACTTATATAAAGTATGATGAAAGTAAAGTATCTTTGAAAGACTTACTAGATAGGTTTTTTAGAATTATAGACCCAACACTTTTAAATAGGCAGGGGGGAGACATAGGAAGTCAGTATCGTACAGGTATATATTACACAGATGAGAAGGATATTGACCCTATAGAAGAAGTAATAAGAGAAAAACAAAAAGACTACTCTAAAAAAATTGTGACAGAAGTAATGCCTCTTAAAAAGTATTACCCTGCTGAGGACTACCACCAAGATTATCTTAAAAAAAATCCAGGTGGCTATTGTCATATTGATATGAGCTTATAGGAGGCAAAATGATTAAGTTAGATACTTTAAAGACGATGAATGAAGAAGAAAGATTAAAGTACATGTTAATTTTACTAAAGGGTCAACTTAGTTCTGAAAATGACCCTCTAGCTAACCTATCCAATGCAAGTGGTATAATAAAGGCCTGTATCGATCGAATTAATTGGGCAGGCTTTTATATACTAAGAGGAGACAACTTGGTTCTAGGACCCTTTCAAGGCCTCCCAGCATGTAATAGGATAGAAATTGGCAAGGGAGTATGTGGAAGTGCTATTAAGGATATGAAAACCATCCTAGTTGATGATGTAAACCTTTTTGAGGGCCATATAGCTTGTGATTCGGCATCAAAGTCTGAAATAGTAATTCCAATAATCCTAGGTGGAATTCCCTTTGGAGTTTTAGATATAGATTCACCAGAAAAGAGAAGGTTTACAAGTCTAGAAAAAGATTATTTAGAAAAATTTGTAGAAATCTTAAACAAGTATATAAAGTGGGATAGGGTATAAGCCTTATTTACCTAAAGGGGAAATTTAATGGATTCTATACTACAAATAATTGATGCTATTAAGCAAGGAGAAATTAAGGCTTCAAATCTTACAAAGGAAAGTCTAAATTTAAATAAAAAATTTAAGATCCCCTCAGAAGCTTACGATAAAATCTCAAATAAGTTATTTTACATGGATAACTTACATGTTATTAGAAGCTTATTATCTTCAGGCTATTCTAAGACTTTTGACCTTATTTATCTAGACCCACCCTTTTTTACTAATTCAATTTTTAATAAAAATATAATAATTGAAACTAATGAAGAAACCCTTAAATTGAAAGTACCCGTCTATAATGACAACACTAGTAATAGGTTAGATGAATATTTGGAGAATTTAACCACAAGATTAATTTTAATTAGAGACTTATTATCAGATGAGGGGACCTTGTATGTTCACATAGACTGGAGGGTAGTCCATTATCTACGCTTGATCTTAGACTATGTTTTTGGCAAGGAAAGATTTTTAAATGAAGTAATATGGTCTTATAAGTCAGGTGGAGCCTCTAAAAGAAGCTTTTCAAAAAAACACGATAATATATTAGTATATACAAAAACAAAGAATTATAT
>CAZSLV010000030.1:0-18833 GCA_964607545.1 uncultured Gudongella sp.
ATTAAATAATACTTCCTTTTCCAATGACTTTACCAGGGTCTTTTAGACACTTTTTTATATTAAATCTTCTCTTTTTCTAGCCTAGATAAGGTTATTTCTTTAAAGGCTGGGTTAGGGTATTTTTTATTTAACTCAACTGATGAATATATAAGCTTAGTAGTGTGGACATCATTAGATTTAACCCCCATACTTATAATTTCTTCAAAGCTAGGGTAGGTCTTTCTTAAATTAATTGGGTCTAAACTTAATTCATCAATAGTTAATAAGTGAGATATAACGCAAGTTGTAAAAATATCTATAGCATTTGGAAAGTCCTCCCAATATTTTTCTAATACGATTAAGGCATGTAAACCTGTTATGCAGTGAAGGGCTACTATGCTATTAGTATTTGCATATGCAATTAGGGAAAGGTTTAATACTGCATTTATCTTTTCACTTGCATCCCCATTTATAACAAAGCCAAATTTCATATAAGTTTCATCCTTATATAGGGCCTTTAACCTAGAACCTAGAGTCTTATTTTCTTCTAATAGGGACCTAATGTTAGGGTTATTGATTAAGTTGTTCATCTCGTGGATAATCCTATCACTATCGATGCTAGATTCAAACACATCAGCCTTTCTGAAGGCTGTTATGTAATAGGCCAGGGCCCTTTCTACTTCGCTTAGGTAATCCTTATCTATCTCCAATCCTTCAATTGCATAAGCAACCCTTATTAATGTGTGAAAGAGTCCTGATGACATACCCAGCTTATACTTATTAAGGGTATTAAATATACTGTAATTATAATTTCCAAGTGTCATTTCCTTATGGAACAAGTCAAGACAGGGTTCGTAAAGTCCCCTCTCACCCACACATTCTTCTAGGTCTTCTACAAGTCCATATTCTTCTAGGATGGGGTTGCCACTAGCTTTTTTACTATATTTTTTAGAATAGGATAGAGCTTCCTCTAAGCTATTTGACATCTTATAAACTGCTAATTGTCCCATTGGCAAGTGGTTAACTAGATTTCCCATATATGGAGATTGCATCTTACCATATTCATTGACAAGGTTTCCTATACCCATAAAAACTCTCCTCCTTAAAAACAAAACTTCCTTAGTAATCCTATATACTATTTTATACTTTAATTGGATAAAAAGCAAAGGGTCTTAAAAGGTCTAGTAAAAATAAAGTCTGCAGAACAAAGATACTTTGTAGCTACAGACTATACCTTATTTATTCACTTTTTACTTCCTCTTGCCATTCTATCTTAGGGCTTTTTACTTTATAAACTTGGTTTTCCTTTAAAATTATAAATTCTGCACTTTCATTACTATAAGTTCCAAGATCAGATACATATGATACATTTACAAGGGCCTTGTAGGTGTCATCATCATTTTTGCTTATTGATTCTAGTTTAAAAGATTTTAAGACAGGGTTAATTTTTTTCATACCCTCTACAAAGTCATCATAATCTTCTTCCCTATCTCCTATAGGACTTAAAAGGTACAATTGGTTATACCTTAGGCTTCTTTGGGCCTTAAGAAATAAGTCTAAGCTATCTTCAGGTGTCCTATCCATAATATCATGGCCCTCTTTTGCTTTTTCCTTGTCTATCCTATCATGATAAAAAAAGCTAAGGGGGTCATAATTATTACTTGCATTCCAAATTATATATTCTTCTACCCCTAGTTCTAAGGCAGCAACCATTTGGTCTGAAATTGCCTTTGCATCATATTTAATATTTCCTTTTACCCAAGGAGCTGAAAAACCCTGGAACCAAGGTCTTATAATAGCTGGGTCCTTTTGGCTTGCGTTTCTTTCTATGGCTTCCATTACAGCAAGTCTGGATACTTCATAGGGGTGCCTATCTGGGACATCAAAACCATAAAGACCCTTACCATAATGACTTGGATATATCATTGGGCAAATATACTCTACTTGATTGGCAACCTTTCTCCAAGTTTGACCTATATCATCTGGTATATCATCCCATGAATGAGTAACAATTCCAAATACATCAGCAGATATATGAACATTGTATGCTTCTAGGTCTTTTTTTGCATAGGCCAAGAAGTCCTCTATACCCTCATCTTTTTTACGGTCATTTCTACCTGGAAATTCAGTAATTGGGTTATAGGTAGCTGCCCTATCTGGAAATCTTACATAATCGTATTGAATTTCATCAAAACCTCTAAGGGCTGCTTCTTTCGATATAGAAACAACATACTTCCACACATATTCACTAAAAGGGTTTACCCAAGATTCCCCTGCATTGTCTAAATAAACTCCTCCTGCTTTTAAAAGTATGGCATGGTCAGGTTTAGCCTTTGCAAAAAGGGGGTCCTTAAATGCAACTATTCTAGCAATCTTATATATTTCATTTTTATCTAAATAATCAAAAAGGGTCTTGTAGTCAGTAAGCCTTACTTCAAGGTTTGAACCAACCTCTTTTACTACTTCAAGGTCACTCTCCCAAGTCACATGCCCATGGTCATTTTTTATATCTATAACAAGGGCGTTAATTTCGGATGCCTTTGCTATCCCAAGTACCTTCTCTAACTTGTTTACATCTTCTAACTTAGATGAATCAACAGGCTTACCTGATTGACCACTTATAGCCCTTATATAGTCAGCATAATAATCTATGTCTTCTTCTTGAAATTTAAAGCCTGCAACATTTCCTGTAATATAAAGAGATTTAGCCTTTACTACTTTAAGGTCATTTTCTTCTCCTAAAGGAGGAAGGGGTAGGTAAAACTCTCCCATTTCTTCTTTTCTTTGTTTTTCAAGTTCATCTCTTTCCGTTTGAAGGAGGGCTAACTTTTCTTCTTCACTTATTTCTACTTCCTCTTCTACTTCTTCCTCAAGCTTTGTATTAGGGTCCTTATTTTCACTTGCTTCTTCACTTTTTACACAAGCTCCTAATAGGGATACTAGGACTAGTAGGGAAAGAATGAAAATTATCTTCTTTTTCAATTAACCACCTCTTCTGTTTTATAAACATATATTTCTTTTTCTGGATTAGTCTTTATATTTTCTAGCTTTTCTTCTGGAACAGTAATTACTTCAGAAAACCCATCACTTATAAACCTCTCGCCTGGGTTGTTGTCAAAGTATTCTAGGTAGTTGTACATTCCAACATTGTCTACCTTCATTTCACTAGCCCTAATCCTAGGAATACTTTCAAAATTAAACCTACCATCATAGGGAGAAAATCCAGGATTCCAACCTACATTTAAAATAGCTATATTAAAGTAATCCTTACTATCATAAGAGCCTTCCCTTAGGTAGGTACTTAAGCTATCATCCTTAGGCCTACTTCCAAATGGTAGGGCTATGGTGTTTACCCTATAGTCTTTATTGCTTATAAGTCCTTCTAGGTGGTTTGCTTGGCCCCCAATTTCCTTTTCTAAGTCTTCCTTTGCTAGGTCCTTAAAGTTTGCATGACTCCTTGTGTGGTTTCCAACATCCATCCCATTTTCTAAGATGAAATCAAGCTTTTTACCTTCTAGACCCCCCTGTCCAAATGGAATATCTCCATTTAAAAAGAAGGTGACCCTTGGTAAAAAGTCTGGGTATTCTTTATTAAAATCTAAAAAGATAGAAATTGCAGAATCCTTATTTATTGAACCATCCTCTAAATACTCAAAGTTATTCTTATTTCCATCGTCAAAGGTTATGACAATGGGGGTGTAGCCTGCCTGGGTATCAATATTACCAGAAACATAATCTTTTAAAGCAATTGGCCTGTAGCCTTTTTCATACAAGGTCAAGAGGTCTTTTTTAAAATTGTCAGGTGTCCTAACCCATTCCTTTTCTTCTGGTCCAATATTATGGTACATTAAAACCATTACCTTACCTGCCTCATTAGGGAGTAAGGATAAGTCTATTTGGTCCTTAGGGTCTAGGACTACTTCTTCTTCCTTTTCCTCTTCTTCAACTTTTTCTTCTGCTTCTACCACAACTTCTTCTGTTTTTACACTACTTTCAAGGTCCTCTTTAGGCCCTAGTCCACATCCTGAAAGGATTAGGGTAAATAAAAGTAAGCCTAGTATTTTTTTATTCATTTTTCTTCCACCTATCTTCTTTTGCTTTTATTTTAAACAACTTTACATGTAATTGTATCATGAATTTACTAAAGCAACCAAGAGAAATATATCTTTTACTTTTAATATTCTGCCTTATAGGCTAAGACCCTCATGGCATTTAAAACTGCTATTACTGCAACTCCAACATCTGCAAATACAGCTTCCCACATGGTAGCAAGGCCTCCTGCCCCTAGTACTAGGACTATGGCCTTTACAAGAAGGGCAAATATAATATTTTGCCATACAATAGTCCTTGTCTTATTTGCTATCATCATAGCTATGGGAAGCTTGTTAAGTTCATCTGTCATAAGGACAATATCTGCTGCTTCTATTGCAGCATCAGAACCAAGCCCCCCCATTGCTACTCCAATATCAGCCCTTGCAAGGACAGGGGCATCGTTTATCCCATCTCCTACAAAGACAATTTTTTTATTTTTTGGCAGTCTTTCCTTTAATTCTTCTATCTTTTTAACCTTATCCTGGGGAAGGAGGTCAGCGTAGTAGGTATCTACACCTACTTCTTCACTTACTTCTCTTGCAACATTTTCCTTATCCCCCGTTAACATTACTATATTCTTGATGCCTCTTTTCTTTAATTCACCTATAGATTTCTTAGAATCCTTTTTAATTTGGTCTGAAATAATAATATACCCTGAATACTCATTATTTATAGCTATATATATAACTGTTTTTCCTTCACTTGTAGAATCCACTGTGATGTTTTTAGATTCAAAGAGGGTCTTATTGCCTAAGAATACATCCTTATCTAAGATTTTTGCAGAAATACCCATACCTGCAAGTTCCTTATAATCTATGATAGAAATACCTTTAATTTCCTTCCCATAGGCCCTTACAACTGATTTTGCTATAGGGTGAGAGGACATGGACTCAGCAAGGGCTGCTAGGTATAAGAGTTCATCTTCACTAATATGACTTGTTGAAACAACCTTTTCAACCATAAAGTCACCCTTTGTTATTGTACCTGTCTTATCAAATACTATAGTATCCACGCTATTTAAGGCCTCCAGGTAGTTTCCCCCCTTTATAAGGATTCCCTGCCTAGATGCCCCACCGATTCCTCCAAAAAATCCTAGGGGAATAGATATAACTAAAGCACATGGGCAAGATACTACTAAAAATATCAAGGCCCTGTATATCCAATCTGAAAAAAGGGCTCCCTCTATAAGTAGGGGTGGAATTATTGCTAGGCCTAGGGCAGTAAATACTACTGCAGGTGTGTAGTACCTAGCAAATTTTGTTATAAAGTTTTCAGTAGGTGCCTTTTTACTACCAGCATTTTCTACTAAATCTAATATCTTAGAAACTGTGGACTCGTTAAATTCCTTAGTAACCCTTACCCTAATCAAACCCTGTTGGTTAATAAAGCCACTTAAAACCTCATCTCCTACACTTACCTCCCTTGGTATAGCTTCTCCTGTCAAGGCTGCAGTGTTTAGAGAAGAAAATCCACTAATCACCTCTCCATCAAGGGGGACTTTTTCACCAGGTTTAACAATTATTTCATCCCCTATATGAACATCATAGGGGGATACTTCTCTTGTATCATCCCCATCACAAAGGTTGGCATAGTCAGGCCTAATATCCATAAGCTCTGTTATAGATTTTCTAGACTTATTGACAGCATAATTTTGGAAAAATTCACCCACTTGGTAGAAAATCATAACCGCTACCCCTTCTGGGTATTCTCCTATTGCAAAAGCTCCAACAGTAGCTATTGACATTAAAAAGTTTTCATCAAACACCTGGCCCCTAACTATATTCCTAAAGGCCTTGTATAAAACATCTCCACCTACTAGAATATAACTTGCAAGAAATAAAGGCAGCCTAAATAAGCCTGTCTTTGGATATAGGAGGGCAAGTATAAATATTATACCTCCAATAATTAAACGGCCACTTGTTCTTTTTGAAAAGGGGTTAGAGGAATGGTCATGGGTATGGGCATCCTTACTACTAGGTCTTTCTTTTTCTGCTACCCCTCCAAGGTCTATTACTTCTACATGGGGTTCAAAGAAATTGATAACATCCTTTGATTTTTTCCTTATATCTATTTCATTTATAGTATCTATTATATTAATTTTAAGGGTCTTGTTTATAAAGTTTAAATAAACCCCCTCTACCCCATCTATTTCTTTTATCTTAGCTTCTATCCTAGAAGCGCAATTAGCTCAGTCTAGGCCTATTAATTCTAGTTCAATGGTTTGCATGAAATCCCCCTCCTACTTATGATTTATATGGTCCATCCCCTGGTCAAGGATGGTTTTAATGTGATCATCATCTAAAGAATAAAAAACTATTCGTCCTTCTTTTTTGTATTTAACCAATCCAGCTTGTTTTAAAACTCTTAATTGGTGAGAAATAGCAGATTGACTCATATCTAAAAGCACAGCTATATCGCATACGCACATGGAGGATTCAAATAAAGCATAAAGAATTTTAATCCTTGTTTGGTCCCCAACCACCTTAAAGAATTCAGCTATGTGATAGAGTTTTTCTTTTTGTGGCATCCTAGCTTGTACATATTCTAAAATATCCTTGTGAATAACATTGCAATCACAAATTTCCTTCTTTGCTTTACCTTCCATAAGTCCACCTCTTTATATGAATACTTGTTCATGCTTTCAACTTAATTCTATCCTAACTAAAGCTATTAATCAAGTCCCATCATATTTTAAGTTTCCTTTTTTAATGTAACCTGATTGTTACACTTAAATATATCCAATCTTATATAATATAAATATGAAAGGAGCTTGATTATGAATAAGAGAACTATTCTTTTCTTATTTTTATTCTTAATTACTATAAACATCTTATCAGGATGTGGCAATGAAGAAATGAATATTGAGAGTCTAGAAGCTATTGAAGATTCAAATTTAAAGGGATCATCCCCTCTTAATATTGATATATTAAATTCGGATAAATATAAGGAAGAAATAGGAATTTATATAAAAAATTTACATCCAGACATTGATTTAAACAAGGCAAACTATGAATTTGGGGATTTAGATGGAGATTTAGTGCCAGAACTTATTTTATATATAGAAAGGGACCCAGAGGATTTAAACGACCAAGGGCAACTTATAGTATATAAGGTGGAGGGTTCCGAGTACAAAGAATTAGATAGAAAAGATATGAACTATGATAATTCCAACTACCTTATAAAAATTGGCAAGGTATCTAATGACCAAGTAGGGGTATTTTTAATGAACCAAGTTGGCCTTAAGGCAGGGGTAACCTATGCCTATGTGGTAGAAAACAATAAGTTAAAGAGTATCTTAAATCCACTTAGGATTAACCTTATTTCCTATAATACTCTAGATACAATTGAAGATATAGATGGGGATGGGGTAGTAGACTTTGGAATCCTAACAATTGACCCAGAAACAGAAGAAACAAACCCTTTAGATGCAGAAAAAATCATCCTTTGGTATAAGTGGGATGGAATTGATGGGGGGACTTTTCTAAGAAAGGATAAGTTAAATGAAAAATCTAAGATTTTACCTAGGCTAGGAAGACAAAGAGACCCTATTAACCCTGGAAGTGAGGACTTTCTAGAAATTCTTAGTGCTAATAGGGATGTGTATTCTAAACTAGACTTATCATCCTTACTAAGTTCACATATTAAAATTTTAGAAATGAATGCAAGTTATCATGCTTTAGATATAGCAGCCTTATTTTCAAAGTATACTAAGGCTACATCCTTGCTAAACTTAATAGAAGATAATAATTTAAGTGAAAATAGGATTAATGAAGTTTCCTATTTAAGTAGAGAAAGAGTCCTAGATGAAGAAGTAGACTTAAAAGAAATGCTAATTAAAAACTTAAACCTAGGCTATAGCCTAAGTCTAGACCAGGGTAGGTATATTTATAAGCCTAACTACTTTATGTTTTCAAATGAGTATACAAAATCTCTTAACAAGGAGTTAAAGGGATATCTATCTATAATGACAAAGTTTAATGACCTCCCCTATCTAAATAAGGATAAGCTCCTTATAAGTAAGATGGACTTGGGTAAGAGATTAGTAGAACTTGAAAACTTCAGGCTAACCTACCCCTATTCAGACCACTTGGAAAATGTAAATAAGCTTTACAATGAATACCTAAGGGCCCTTTTGTTAAATACTAAAGATGGCCACCTACCACTAGATTCTCTAGTTTCTGAAAAAGATTTAAATCAGTTGGTAGATTTAATAAACTCCTACCCTGAAACTTACTTTGCTCAAGTTGTAAGTGACTTTCAAAGAGCCTTAAAGGAAAACCAAGGTGTCCTTAATTTAAAAATCCAAGATCAAGTTTTAGAATCTATAAGATAAACCTGCTAAATTAGCAGGTTTATCTTTGTTTTATTAGAATTTTTCTTTCCTTAAGATTAGGTGTATTTATACTCTCTTTAGTTTTTTCATCTAGCTTTTCTTTGGCTAAGGATAGCATAAGCTTTATCCTGTTTTCTTGATTAACTCTAGTTGCCCCTGGGTCATAGTCTATGGGAACAATATTAGCTGAAGGGTATATTTTCTTTATATTTGGTATAACTCCCTTTCCTACAATATGGTTGGGTAAGCATCCAAAGGGTTGGGCTACGACTATGTTATCATAACCTGCACCAATTAATTCCATCATTTCTGCTGGGAGTAACCACCCTTCTCCCATCTTACATCCAAGTCCTATAACATTATCAACCAAGCTTTTTAAGTGATTAAAGGGGGAAGGTGATATAAAGTTGCTGTAATTTTTTATTGCCTCCCTCATTGATTCTTCTATGGAGCTTAAGTAATCATTAGCCTTTCTCATTAGGAGGCTCTTCCAAAAGCCCCTCCCATAAAGGTTAAAGTCTATAACCCCATTTTCCACACAATACATTAAAAATCCCATTAAACCTGGCACCATGACCTCACAATTTTCTTCAAATAAAAAGTCCTCAAGGTCATTATTGCCAAGGCTAGAAAACTTAATGTAAATTTCACCAACAATTCCAACCTTTATTTTCTTTTCATTGCTTCTTTCTATAGCTTGGAAAGACTTAACTATTTGTATAATGGTATTTTCTATGTCTTTTTTACTAAATCCTCCCCTATTGTTAAAGTCATTAGTAATTGTCATTATCCATTCCTTAACTAGGTCACTACTTTGTCCCCTATTTATTTCATAGGGCCTAACTTGGTTATTAAGTAGCATTAAGAGGTCTCCATATATTACAATTGCCATAGCTTGTTTTAACATGGGAAGGGATACCTTAAAGCCCTTGTTCTTTTCCATCCCTCCTGCATTTAATGAAATAACAGGTATATTTCCATAACCAGATTGGATTAGGGCCTTTCTTAGTAAGTGAATGTAGTTTGATGCCCTACACCCTCCCCCTGTTTGGGTAATCATTAAGGCTACCCTGTCTAGGTCATAGTCCGAAGAATTTAGGGCATCTATCATTTGCCCGATAACTAAAAGGGCTGGATAACAAGTGTCGTTGTGGACATTTCTTAAGCCCTCATCCACAACTTCCTGGCCCTTGTTTTTAAGTATCTTCATATTGTAGCCAAAATTCTTAAAGACCCTTTCTAAAAGAGCAAAGTGAATTGGGGCCATATCAGGGCACAGGATTGTGTAGTCCTTCTTCATTTCCTTTGTAAACTCTATTTTTTTTACTCTACTTGTCATCCAATAAGACCTCCCTTTCTCTTTGTGAAATTGCAGCAAGTAGGCTTCTTATCCTAATCCTTACTGCACCTAAATTAGTTATTTCATCTATCTTAATACCTGTGTATATCTTCTTATTTTCTTCAAGTATGGCCTTAACCTCATCTGTTGTAATTGCATCTAAGCCACAACCAAAGGAAACAAGCTGGATTAATTCCATATCAGGCTTATCTTTAATATAATCTGCTACCCCATATAACCTTGCATGGTAGGTCCATTGGTTTAAAATATCAAGGGGTTTCTTTTTAGTTAAGTGGGCTATTGAATCTTCACTTAAAACTATAACATTAAATTCAGTTAACATCTTTGCTATACCATGGTTTACTCCTGGGTCTATATGGTAGGGTCTACCTGCTAGAACTATCATTTTCTTTCCTTCTTTTCTCCCTATGGAAATAAACTCTTCTCCAAGACCTTGTACCTTTTTTAAATAAGCCTTGTACTCCCTAAAGCCCCTGTCTACGGCAAACCTTACTTCATTTAACTTTAAGTTCCTATCCTTTTTCTTAAGGGCCTCATATATCTTACTAGATAGTAGCTGCTTATTTTCAAAGCCTACATAATCATAAATAAAATCAATGTTTTCTAATCTTTCAATATTGGCAGCAATCACTTCTGGATAATATGCAACTACTGGACAGTTAAAATGATTATCTCCCTTTTTCTCATTAATATTATATGTGGCACAAGGGTAAAATATGGTTTCTAAGCCCTGGTCTATAAGGTATTTTATATGACCATGGACTAATTTTGCAGGAAAACACACAGTATCTGATGGGATGGTGTGCTGGCCCTTTATATATAGGTCCCTGGTTGAAAAAGGAGACCTTATTACTTCAAAGTTTAACAAGGTAAATACGGTATGCCAAAAAGGAAACATTTCAAATTGATTTAAGACCATGGGAATTCCTATTTTTCCTCTCTTCCCACTAATTGGCTTATATTCTCTTAAAAGGTTTAGTTTTTCTTCATACATGTCATATTTTTCTTCTGTCTCCTTGTTTTTTATTGGTCTTTCACACCTATTACCCCCAATGAACTTTCTTTTATCACCAAAACTATTTACAGTTAAGGAACAAGAGTTCTCACAAAGCCCACAAGTAACTAGCTTAACACTGTGTTTAAAGTTTAAAAGAGCATCCCTATCAAGGATACTAGACTTACTTTTTCCTTGTTCCTTAGCATAAAGGGCTGCTCCATAGGCCCCCATAAGACCTGCTATGCTAGGCCGGATAACGCTGTGGCCTATTTCATCTTCAAAGGCCTTTAGGACAGAGTCATTGTAGAAAGTCCCCCCTTGGACTACTATGTTTTCTCCTAATTCCTTAGCAGAAGAAACTCTAATTACCTTATATATAGCATTTTTAATTACACTAATAGAAAGACCAGCTGAGATATCAGCTATATCAGCCCCATCTTTTTGAGCTTGCTTTACAGATGAATTCATAAATACGGTGCACCTTGATCCAAGGTCCACAGGGTTATTCGATTTTAAACCAAGTTTTGCAAATTCATCAATATTATAGCCCAAGGCCTCGGCAAAGGTTTGTAAAAAAGACCCACAACCAGATGAACATGCTTCATTTAAAAAAATGCTATCTATAATTCCATCCTTGATCTTAAAGCACTTTATATCCTGGCCCCCTATATCTATTATAAAGTCCACATTGGGTTTGTATTTCTTAGCAGCTGTATAGTGGGCTATAGTTTCAACAACTCCAAAGTCAAGGTTAAAGGCATTTAACATTAAGTCTTCTCCATAGCCTGTTACCCCAGAGGATATAATTTTAATATTAGGGTAGGTTTCGTAAAAGTTAAGCAAAAAGTCCTTTATAATTGGTATGGGGTTACCCCTATTTTGACTATACATTTGACATAAGATATGGTCATCTACATCCATGATTACAGCCTTTATAGTGGTTGAACCTGCATCAATTCCCAAATATCCCGGTCCAATATAGGTAGCAGGGTCCCTATAATTAACCTTATCCAAGTCGTGCCTAGCATTAAAGGATTCATATTCTTTTTTTGAATCAAATAATTTTTTTAAGCCCCCAAAATTCTTAACTGTATCCTTATTTTCTAATTTGCTTATAAGGTCATCTATGTTTACCCTAGCCCCTATATCAGCTATGGCTGCACCTAGGGCAACAAAGTAAAGAGAGTTTTCTGGGCAAATGCCATTTACAAGTAGGGCCCTGTCAAAGCTTTCTCGAAGCTGGGAGAAGAATGTTAGGGGTCCACCTAAGTAAACAACCTTACCACTTATCCTCCTACCCTGGGCTAAACCTGCTATAGTTTGGCTAGCTACAGCATCAAAAATGCTTGCTGCTATGTCTTTTTTACTTGCACCTTGGTTTAGTAGGGGTTGGATATCTGACTTTGCAAAAACTCCACACCTAGAAGCAATAGTGTAAGTTCTTTCATACCCTCTTGCAAGGTCATTCATTTCAGTTAAATTCACAGACATTAAGGTGGCCATTTGGTCTATAAAGGCCCCAGTCCCACCAGCACATGAACCATTCATCCTTACATCCATACCATGGGTTAGAAATATTATCTTAGCATCCTCCCCACCTAATTCTATAACTACATCTGCCCCTTCTAAAGTAGAGTTAACAGCTATTCTAGTAGCATATACTTCTTGTATAAAGGGTATGTCAAATCTTTCCGCTAGCCCCATGCCTGCAGAACCAGAAATAGTAAGTATAATCTCCTTTTCTTCAGGGAATTTATCCTTAATTTCCTTTAACAAGACACCTGTCTTTTCTCTTATTTGCGAAAAATGCCTTTCATAGGATTGAAAAACATTATTGTCATAAGAATCTAAAACAACACACTTTAATGTTGTTGACCCAACATCAAGCCCAATTCTCATCTCATCACCTTATCCTTCTCTATATCTAAACTTATGCCTAAATTCTACTACATTTTTGTATAAGTGTATACAAAAATAGATATAGAATAATACTCTTATCCTATACCCATTTATTTATAATTGATTAAGTTTTCCTACCCTCTTTGGTAGTTTGGAGATTCCTTTGTAATTGTTATATGGTGGGGGTGGTTTTCTACTAGGGTAGCTGAAGATATCTTAATCATCTTAGCCTTTTCCTTAAGTTCTTCTATGTTTCCTGCTCCCACATACCCCATACCGGATTTTAAACCACCAATTAGCTGGTAAACTACATCTCCAAGCCTACCCTTGTAGTGGACCCTTCCTTCTACACCTTCGGGTACATACTTCTTAGTATCTTCTTGGAAGTACCTATCCTTACTTCCTGAATCCATAGCCCCCATGGACCCCATGCCCCTATATTCCTTATACCTTCTTCCTTCAAATAAAACTTCTTCACCAGGGCTTTCCTCTGTGCCTGCAAACATAGATCCAGCCATTATAACATTTGCCCCAGCAGCAATTGCCTTAGTAAGGTCTCCTGAGTACTTTATTCCTCCATCTGCTATTACAGGTACCCCCGTGCCTTCTGCTGCCCTAGCACAGTTCATAATTGCTGTAATTTGTGGAACTCCAATCCCTGTAACAACCCTTGTTGTACAAATTGACCCAGGCCCAATTCCAACCTTAACAGCATCTACACCTGCTTCTATTAAGTCCTTGGTAGCTTCAGCAGTTGCTATATTTCCTGCTATCACTTGAAGGTTTGGATAATTAGCCTTTATTAACTTAACTGCTTCAATAACCCCCTTAGAGTGGCCATGAGCAGTGTCTAAAACTATAACATCAACTTGGCTTTTAACAAGAGCTGCAACCCTTTCCATCATATCAGCTGTTACACCAACTGCTGCACCTGTTAAGAGCCTGTCCTTATGGTCTCTTGCTGAATTGGGAAATTCTATTGATTTTTCTATATCCTTTATAGTAATTAAGCCAATAAGTTTAAAGTCATCATCAACTAGGGGAAGTTTTTCAATCTTGTGTTTTTTAAATATATCCAAGGCTGCATCCATAGTAATTCCTAATCCTGCTGTTACTAGGTTTTCTTTTGTCATAACTTCATCAATTTCCCTGTGAACATTTGTTTCAAATCTTATATCCCTATTAGTTAGGATACCTACTAACTTATGGTCCTCATCAACTATGGGTACTCCTGATATCCTATACCTTTCCATAAGTTCAAGAGCATCTGAAACCTTGTTGTGCCTAGCTAGGTAAAAGGGGTCTGTGATAATTCCATGTTCAGATCTTTTTACCCTATCAACTTCTAAAGCTTGCTTTTCTATTGACATGTTTTTATGAATAATACCTATGCCACCTTCTCTTGCTATGGCAATAGCCATCTTGGACTCAGTTACTGTATCCATACCAGCTGTCATAAGTGGTATATTTAGTTTAATCTTACTTGTTAAATATGTTGATACATTAGTGTTTTTAGGTAAGACTTCAGACTTACCTGGCAATAACAATACATCATCAAAGGTTAGACCCTCTCCAACAAATTCCAAATTTATTCCTCCTTTTATTATATAAGACCCCATATTTTCTTTATAATGTAACAAAAGCCCCTGCATATGTCAAGGGCTTTGTGATATTTGAAAAAATGGGCATGGTAAATAATTTGCTTAATTTGATTATTGACTATGTAATATCCTTTTAACTAGGATGCTCGCATACTATCGTAGTATTATGGCAAATACAATCTTCCTTGTCCATAGTTAAGTGATCAAGGTAATCCTTTAGGTCTTCAATTATGGTCCTATCAATACTATAGTGCATCCACTTACCACTTTTTCTCCCTATTACTACTCCAGATCTAACAAGGATTTTCATATGATGTGATATAGTAGGCTGAGTTAAGTCTAGTCCATCTAAAATCTCACAACCACATAATTCACCACATGAAAGCATATCCAGTATTAGCAGCCTGTTCTTGTCTGATAATGCTTTTAAAACTTCCACTCTGCGATCCATTTTTACAACTCCTTAGATTAATATTTATCTATCTGTATGTTAAAATAATAACCTATCTGGGTGGGGTCTGTCAATGAAAATAAGGCTTTTCTTTTAAATATTTTTGACTTATGTCATATAAAATGACCAGAACCTGCCTATAAGCCGATTATACAAGTATTGAATTACCATATTATTTCTATGTTTTAAAATGAATAAATTGGATTTTGTTTATTAATTATCAATTGAAAATAAAAAAATCCCCTTAAAGAAATCTCTTTAAGGGCTGATATAAAATAATGAATAATATCTAGATAAAAATTGATACTGGTACTGGTGCCTTATATTCTCTTAAGTAACCTGTGTATATAAATTCAAGCCCTTCATAATTCATGATATCCATGGGGGAAGTAAGACCTGGATTCTTATCTGTAATTTCAATACCGCTTTTTAAAAGAACTTCTGATACAAATTGAGAACAAAAATAATTGTACTTTCTCGGTAGGGGGATATCAAAAAGGGCTGTAAAAAGTCCTAGGAAATTATAATGGTACTTGTAGCTTTCAGCCTTAAATTTTCCTATTTGAGAAATAATTCTTTGTCTTTGTCCCTCATCAACCCTTAGTGAATACAAGGAGCAAAAGGTGTTAGGAAACCGTCTAAAAGTACCATTTTCAACATCTTCTCTCACAAAGCCTGCAAGAAAAGGATTGTATGGATGAAGCCTGCCAAAGCTATAAACTTCTTTAAGTTCCTCATCTAAGGCTATTGAAATATGGGTGTATGTATCCTTTGTGTATGCGTTTATAAGCTTAGAAAAGTTTGAGCCACTGTGTGACAATAATAAATAAATATTGCAGGTTTTTTCCATTTAAATCTCTCCAGTACTTAGTAGTAATATCTTATTCTACTCTTTTTTTTGGATTAATACAATCTATTTCAACTTGTTAAAAAAATATTTATTTAAATAAAAAAAGAGACTTGAAATAACTAAAATTTCAAGTCTCTAAGGTCCTTATTATATTTTTTAGGGCTTTACTATTACATCATACCGCCCATGCCGCCCATGCCACCCATGCCGCCCATGCCAGCCATTGGGTCATCTTCTTCTATATCTGCTACAGCAGACTCTGTAGTTAATACCATTGAAGCAACACTTGAAGCATTTTGTAGAGCTGATCTTGTAACCTTAGTAGGGTCTACAATACCTTTTTCTACCATGTTTACATATTCTTCTGTCATAGCATCAAAACCAATGCCTTTTTCATAAGCCTTAACTTTTTCTACAATTATTGAGCCTTCAATACCAGCGTTAGCAGCAATTTGTCTTACTGGTTCTTCTAGTGCTCTTAGAATAATCCTAACACCTGTTTTTTCATCTCCAAGAGTAGAATCTAATAGCTTTTCAATTTCTGGTATGGAGTTTAATAAAACAGTTCCACCACCAGGAACAATTCCTTCTTCTACAGCTGCCCTAGTTGCAGCAAGAGCATCTTCAATTCTAAGTTTTCTTTCCTTTAATTCAGTTTCAGTAGCAGCTCCAACTTGAATAACTGCAACTCCACCAGAAAGTTTTGCTAATCTTTCTGTTAATTTTTCAGCATCAAACTCAGACTCTGTGTTTTCTATTTGAGCTTTAATTTGCTTTATTCTCTTTTGGATGTCTTCTTGTGAACCTTCACCATTAACTATAACTGTGTTGTCTTTATCAATTTTAATCTTTGCTGCCATACCTAGCATTTCAAGACTTGTTTCCTTTATGTCATGGCCTAGTTCTTCAGATATCACTGTTCCACCTGTTAGGATGGCAATATCTTGAAGCATTTCTTTTCTTCTATCCCCAAAGCCAGGAGCCTTAACAGCTACACAGTTAAATGTTCCTCTAAGTTTATTTAGAACTAAGGTAGCCATAGCTTCCCCTTCAATATCTTCTGCAATAATTACAAGAGGCTTACTTAATTGAACGATTTGCTCTAAAACTGGTAGGATTTCTTGAATATTAGATATCTTTTTATCTGTAATTAATATATATGGATTTTCATATTCAGCTAGCATTTTCTCTGTATCAGTAACCATATAAGCTGAAACATAACCCCTGTCAAATTGCATACCTTCTACAACATCTAGGGTAGTTCCCATTGATTTTGACTCTTCTACTGTAATAACTCCGTCTTTACCTACTTTTTCCATAGCATCTGCTATAAGCTCACCAATTTCTTCATCCCCTGCAGAAATTGATGCTACTTGGGCAATAGATTCTCTTGTCTCAACTGGAACTGATGATTTCTTAATTTCTTCAACAGCAACCTCAACAGCTTTTCTTATTCCCTTTTGAAGAATCATAGGATTTGCACCTGCTGCTACGTTTTTAAGTCCTTCTCTTATAATTGCTTGAGCAAGTAGGGTAGCAGTTGTAGTACCATCACCAGCTACATCATTAGTCTTTGTTGCAACTTCTTTTACAAGTTGTGCACCCATGTTTTCAAATTTATCTTCAAGTTCAATTTCTCTTGCTATGGTAACACCATCATTAGTAATTATTGGTGCTCCAAACTTCTTATCTAAAACTACATTTCTTCCCTTTGGTCCAAGAGTTACCTTAACTGTATCAGCAAGTATGTTTATACCTCTTTCCATTGACCTACGAGCATCTTCACCAAATTTAATATCTTTAGCCATCTTTTAATACACTCCTTTTATCCTAGAATATAGTTCTAATCTTATTTAGTCTTGTACTACTGCAAGTATATCCATTAATTTTAAAATGGTTACTTCTTCTTCGTCAATTTTGATTTCTGTTCCTGCATACTTAGTAAAAATAACCTTGTCTCCAACTTTAACTTGGTCTTTTCTTTTTTCATCATTTGTAATTTCATCACTGATAGCGATAACTTCTGCCATAAGTGGTTGTTCTTTAGCACTTTGAGGTAATACTATACCACTTTTGGTCTTTTCTTCTACCTCTAATTTTTTTATTATTATTCTGTCTCCTAATGGTTTAAGGTTCATTGGTTTTCCTCCTTGAAATTTTCTTTTTTTGTTAGCACTCATCTTGATTGAGTGCTAACACCTATTTATATAATACTCTATAAGTAAAATTTTATCAAGCATATTTTTTAATTAATTATAAGAAAACCACTCCCATAAAAGGAGCGGTTAATTAAAAGATGCTTATTATAAAGTAATAAAGTATTGGGATGAAAATTGCAGGTAGCATATTTGCTATCTTTATTTTTTTAATTCCCAAAATATTAATTCCAATTGCTAAAATAAGTATTCCACCTATGGCAGACATTTCTGTTATAACTGAAGGGGTAAATAAGTCTTTTACTAGGCCAGCAAGTAGGGCAATACCTCCCTGGTATATAAACACAGGTATAGCAGCAAAGGCTACCCCAATACCTAGGGTTGATGAAAATATAATGGCCGAAACTCCATCAAGTACTGATTTTGCATACAGGGTAGAATGGTCTCCAGTAAGGCCAGATTCAAGGGCCCCTATTATAGACATTGCCCCTATACAATAAACAAGGGAGGCCATAATAAATCCCTTGGCAAAGTTAGAATCACCCTTTCCAAATCTCTTTCCCAGGTTATCCCCTAAGTTTTCTAACCTTCTATCTAAATCCAATTTTTCTCCTATTATGCTTCCTAGTACTATACTTGCAAGGACCAGGATGAGGTTTTCCATCTTAACAGCCCCCATAATACCTATTATAACAACTGTTAAAGCCATCCCATCCATTATTGTTTTTGTATACTCTTCCTTGATCCCCTTGTTTAAAAACACCCCTACCAAGGCTCCTATTACTACTGCTACCGCATTTACAATTGTCCCTAACATAAAACCACCTCATTCTTATAAATCTACTAATCTAAATAATATACTAAAACCAAAGATTTTGCTAGGAAAAATTGGGAGGAAATATTTCATATTTTTTGTAGGGGCGCCCCCGGATGGACAGAGTCGTCCATCCCTACGATGGTAGCAGCAGAGTTCACAAAAGTTGAGAATCCCTGTGTTATTATATATTTCATTTTTTGTAGGGGCAGATGACTCTATCTGCCCGCCTTATTCAGATTCAAGCGGATGGACAGAGTCGTCCATCCCTACGATGGTAGCAGCAGAGTTCACAAAAGTT
>CAZSLV010000030.1:18933-21867 GCA_964607545.1 uncultured Gudongella sp.
CGGATGGACAGAGTCGTCCATCCCTACGATGGTAGCAGCAGAGTTCACAAAAGTTGAGAATCCCTGTGTTATTATATATTTCATTTTTTGTAGGGGCAGATGACTCTATCTGCCCGCCTTATTCAGACCCAAGCGGATGGACAGAGTCGTCCATCCCTACAAAATCATAAAATAACTAATCTAAAATAAAACTTTGTGTCCACTCGGGTTGATTTGGTTGTGTATCTTCTTTTAGCATTTTTTGCCAGTCTTCGTCTGTAAGTCTATTTTCACTTGGAAACTCATAAAAGCTAAATATTGCTCCCTTGGTTAGTATAAGTTCATCTTCTATAGGAGCTACTACAAATATTTCATAGGCTGGTCCAACACCTGTTAGCATAACCCCATCTCTTCCTATGTTATGGTAATCAGATATAACTGCCATGTTCCTATCTGTTTCTGAAGTGATTTCAAACCACCGCATTCCATCACCTATAAAGGAACTTGCTAAATCTTCAAGGATACCTCCATATAATTTAATCCTATCGTATTCTTCATCTGTCAAAACTTCTCCTTTAAGTTCTTTTTTAGAAGTATTTAAAAGAAAATCAAGAAGCCATTCAAACCTTTCCATTTTAACATCGATATCACTTATTTCTAAATCCAAGTCTTTAAGGAAGTCCCTGGAGTATTGTGTAAGCCAAATTAATCTTTCATAAACCTCAACCGAAGGCTCAACATAACCCTTAGTCTCTTCTTCTTCCCAGCCCCCCATCTCAGCCCCCGATTGCTTGCCATAAAGGACTGTGTCATGTTTTAACTGGGCCCAAGACCCAAGTGCAGTTGATAAGCTTTTATCTACCCAAGCTTCATTTTTCATAAAGTCAGGATAGGTATCCTGTGGCTTATTTTGAATTAAGCCTGTTAAAGTCCACATCCACCCTGTATAAAGATTCCTTTTCCAATCCTTTTCTTCATACTTTGAAAACTCATTCTTTAACTCTTCTAATTTTATTGGGTAGTCTTCCCACTCTTGATTTATTGGATTTGCAAGTTGAATTTCTTTTGCCCTTTCTGAACCAAGAACTGCCATCACATCTAGTCCAGATGGAATTGGTCTTAATATTGGTTTGACTAGCCTTTGAATCATTTCAGAGTCCATAATATACCTTTGACCCATAAACCTAAATTGCTTGCCACTTGGAGAGTTTATATCTATATATTCTGGCTGTATTTTAGGTTCAGGTAATTTATCAGCCTCTTCATAGAACTTATCAAGCTTCTTATCATCAATATAATCTATTAGCTTTGGCTTGTCTCCATATGCTTTTTTACTAATTGATATATAATCATAAATACCTAAATCATCAGAAGAGCCCACAAAAAAGTTTGTAGGTCTATATATCTGGTCCCACATTTTTACTATGTCATCATTTTTTATTAATATATCTGTAGTTAAAATAGCCTGAAGTGTCTGCTCGATATTTCTTGTTTTATCTTCATTATATAGAGGAAAAGATACTTGCCCATACCACATCATGGCTAAGAAATACTCCTCTAATTGAAGAGATCTGGTGTAGTGTCCTCTTGGAATATACTGGCTGTAGTCCATTTCATATGGAAATATTGATGATTTAGAAAAGCCTACCTTGTTCCTTATCTTCTTTATTTCTTCACTTGCCATATTACTTACTAGGGTAGGATAATCTGCAGTATCCCCTATACCAAGTAAGTTAGCCCCTACTAAGAAAAACGCTAAATTTTTAGCTTGAATCTCTTTTAAGCCCTCGTCTGTAATTTCCTTATAGGCCTTTAAAGATTCTTCTAAGATTCTTTTAGTCATTGTCTTTGCAATATCATAAAGCCTTTCTTGTTCAAGTGTCCTTAAAGTATAATCATAGAAGATATGGTAAACATGAAGAACTGAATCCGTCGTTATAAATGATGGTATATTTGCATATTCATTCTCTTCATACACATAGAATGGTTGCTCATGTTTTGCTGGAAGTACAAAAAATTTATTTTTTAATAAGGCTTGTTTCTGGTCAAGGGTTAGATCAGGAAATTGTGATAAGTTTATAATATTAGATAAATCCTCTTTAAGCTCTTCTTCTGTTACTTTTTCGACAACAGGCTCTACTACAAGGGGTGTCTCTGGCTCTGGTATTGGTTCTACTGTCTTTGTACAAGCTGTTGAAATTGTGCTAAGTAATAATGCTAAAGATAATATTAAACATGTCCTTTTAGTTTTCATCCTCTTTCCTCCATTCTAATTTACTCGATTCTCTGTTAATTTCTAGTTTGCTATACCCTTCTTCTCCCCTTGTTTCTATGTATAAATAATTATCCTCAATATAAAATTTAGGCATATTTGGGACTTTTTTACTCTCTAGATACCCTTCAAAACCAAATCCTTTCCACTTATAACTATTTATTATATATTTCTCTTCTCTTAGTATTTCTATGGACACTATTTCATCCGTTTTATCCTTATCGATATCATAAAATATAAAATCTATAAATGGTCTAGATAATCTTGAACCTCTCCATTTTGGTATTAGGTCTTCCCCATTAAAAGTATATATATAAGGTCTTTTTGCATCTATAGGGTGGAGGGGTGATTGTGTATAAACACCTAATCCTATTTCATCAACCCCATCTCCATCAATATCACCAACTTCAAGTTTCCAGACATTTAAATCAGATATATCTTTAGTAAATGTGCTTTTTTTCTTCCCTATAGAATTTATGTAGATCTTGTTTGCATATTGAGAGCTTTTGTTTTTAATAATTTCCACACTGTATTTCTCACCTTTAATTAAATATCCATCTTTTTTATCCATACTCTCATTAGATAGAATTTCAAACAAAAAAAACAGGAGTATAAAGACAGTTAAAAAAAAGAAAACATACTTCTTCTTCCCCATACTTTATCCTCCCCCTCTTAGATAATTT